>JBBRGE010000261.1:0-4022 GCA_038241045.1 Hyphomicrobiales bacterium
ATCTCAACGCGCGCTCGACCATCACCAAGCTGCTCGAATGGCGCGCCGTGCCGGTCATCAACGAAAATGACACGGTCGCCACCAATGAAATCCGTTACGGCGACAACGACCGCCTCGCCGCGCGCGTCGCCACCATGACCAGCGCAGACCTTCTGATCCTGCTATCCGACATTGACGGCCTTTACACAGCGCCGCCCGGCACCAACCCGAACGCGAAACTGATCCCCGTCGTGGAGGCCGTCACCGCCGATATCGAGGCGATGGCAGGTGCTGCCGAATCCGAATTGTCGCGCGGCGGCATGCGCACCAAGATCGAAGCCGCGAAGATCGCAACGTCATCCGGCACCCACATGCTGATCGCGTCCGGCAAGATCGAACATCCGCTCCAAAAAATTGCAGATGGCGGACCCTGCACATGGTTTCTCACGCCGGCCAATCCGGTGACCGCGCGCAAAAGATGGATCGCGGGATCGCTGGAGCCGAAAGGCACGCTCACCATCGATGCCGGTGCGGTCACAGCCTTGCGCGCCGGGAAAAGTCTATTGCCTGCGGGCATAATCCGCGTCGATGGCCAGTTTGCGCGCGGCGATGCCGTCGTGGTGCGCGGCCCGGATACGCACGAGATCGGGCGTGGCCTCGTGGCTTACGACGCCGAGGATGCCGAGAAGATCAAAGGCCGTTCATCGTCGGATGCGTCGCAAATTCTCGGAATCAGCGGGCGGGCCGAAATGATCCATCGCGACGATCTCGTGGTCGGCGGCCCGCGCGGCAACGACAGCGCCAAATAGCGGTCGGGTAGGCCATTGGCCTACTGGGCTATTGGCCTACGCGTGAGCCTTCGTCATGCCCCTTGCCTCGCAGAGCCTGATTTTTCGTGTTACGACATAGCCTTACAGCCCGATAACGCCAGACAATTGCATCATGTCCGCACCGCTCAAAGCTCTCGATAGCGCAGCCGAATTGCCGTCCCTGATGGCAGAACTGGCCGCCGGCGCACGGCGTGCGGCGCGGACGCTGGCGCTTGCAACAACCCAACAGAAAAACGACGCGCTTGCCGCGATGGCCGCTTCAGTGCGTGCCAATGCGGCGAGGATTCTGGCCGCAAATGCCGAGGATGTCGCCGAGGCCAAAGCGGGCGGTGCGACAGCCGCGTTCGTCGATCGTCTTGCACTGAATGAGACGCGCATTGCCGCGATGGCGAACGGCATCGATATCGTGCGCCGCATCGACGACCCGGTTGGCGTCGTGACCGAGAACTGGACCCGTCCCAACGGCATGACAATCGAGCGGGTGCGTGTGCCGCTCGGCGTTATAGCTGTGATTTTCGAAAGCCGCCCCAATGTCGCGGCCGACGCCGGCGCGCTGTGTCTGAAATCTGGCAACGCCGTGATCCTGCGCGGCGGCTCGGATAGTTTTCGGTCTTGCCGGGCCATTCACGCAAGTCTCGTTGATGGTTTACGCAAGTCAGGATTGCCCGAACAAGCCATCACGCTGGTGCCGACGCGTGACCGCGCGGCTGTCGGGCTGTTGTTGAGCGGCCTCAACGGAATGATCGACGTGATCGTGCCGCGCGGCGGCAAGAGCCTCGTCGCGCGCGTGCAGGACGAGGCCCGCGTGCCGGTGTTCGCGCATCTCGAAGGCGTCAATCACGTCTATATCGACAAGGCTGCTTCGCCCGAGATGGCGAAGGCGATTGTGCTGAACGCCAAGATGCGGCGACCCGGCGTCTGCGGGGCTGCTGAGAATCTGCTGATCGACAAGGCTGCCGCAGCAGCGCAACTTAAGCCACTGGTGACAATGCTCCTCGATGCAAATTGCGAAGTGCGCGGCGATGAGGCCGTGCAGCGCGTGGACGCGCGCGTGAAGCCCGCCACGGAAGAAGACTGGTCGACCGAGTATGAAGACGCGATCATTTCGGCACGCATCGTCGATGGCGTAGACGAAGCGATTGCGCTGATCGCGCGTTACGGCTCGCATCACACCGACGCGATTGTTACTGACGACTCCAAGACCGCCGAGAAATTCCTCAACGAAGTCGATTCCGCCATCGTCCTCCACAATGCCTCGACGCAATTCGCGGACGGCGGCGAGTTCGGCTTCGGCGCGGAAATCGGGATTGCCACCGGCAAATTCCACGCGCGTGGCCCTGTCGGCGTCGAGCAGTTGACCAGCTTCAAATACCGTATTCACGGCACCGGCCAAACCCGTCCGTGAGCGACACGCCGATCTCCCACGCCATTCCGCTGCATGCCGATGGCATGCGCGTCGGCCTGCTAGGCGGATCGTTCAATCCGCCGCATGAGGCGCACCGCGCCATCAGTCTGTTCGCGATGAAGCGCCTGCAACTGGACCGTGTCTGGTGGCTGGTCTCGCCCGGCAATCCGCTCAAGGAAAACAGCAAGCTCCACGCCCTTGATGACCGTGTGCAAGCCGCCGAGAAAATGGCGCATCATCCGCGCATCGACGTCAGCCGTCTCGAAACCGTCATCGACACGCGCTACACTTACGATACGATTTCATATCTGCGGCGACGCTGTTCCGGCGTGAATTTCGTGTGGCTGATGGGCGCAGACAATCTCGCGCAATTCCACAATTGGGAAAGCTGGCGCCGGATCGCCGATCTCGTGCCGATTGCCGTCATCGATCGCCCGCCCGACAGTTTCCGCGCGCTGTCGTCGGTCGCCGCAAAGGCGCTCGCGCCCTATCGCATTGACGAGCAGTACGCGGGCATGCTGGCTGGCCGCCATGCGCCCGCATGGGTGTTTCTCACCGGCCTGAAATCCGATCTATCATCGACGCGATTGAGGAACCCGGACGGCAGCTGGAAAACACCATGACGCTTTCATGCAACAGTCGCGAAATTCGCGCGCGGTAATCTGGAACATTGAAACCATTAACCCCACATGCGTAGTATGATTGCCGGGCGTCCAGATTCGACGCTCGCGATACAGTGAAAGGAATGGTCCCTGGCCACATCTGTATTGTCTAAAAAGCGCACGGCTAAGTCAGCAGTGAGCACTGCTGCTAAACCGAGTAAAAAAAAGGCTCCTGCGAAAGCCAAGACTTCTAAGGTAAAGTCTTCTGACGCAAAGCCAGTCGCGGCCTCGAAACAGCGGTCCGCCGCCGACGAGACGCTCAACCTGATCCTCTCCCGCCTCGACGACATGAAAGCGGAAGAGACGGTCACCATCGACCTTCGCGGCAAATCCTCCATCTCCGACTACATGATCGTCACCACCGGGCGCGCCAATCGCCATGTCGGTGCGATCGCGGAGAACGTGTCGAAGGCCCTGAAGGAAAGCGGAGTCAAAGCGCCTCACGTCGAGGGCTTGCCCAATTGCGATTGGGTACTGATCGATTCCGGCGATGTGATCGTGCACGTGTTCAGACCGGAAGTTCGCGAGTTCTACAATCTTGAAAAGATGTGGACCTCGAACGAGCCGATTGCCGCGAAGGCCCGCTAACTAAAAAGCGCGGCTCGCGTGTGCAAAGAATGGCGTGCATGTTAGTTTGCGCGCATGCGAGTTGTTGTCATTGCCATCGGCAAACTGAAGCAGGGTCCGGAGCGCGAGCTTGCGGATCGCTACCGCGAGCGCTTCGACGACACCGGCCGCAAGATCGGATTTCGTAGCATCGAACTCCATGAGATTCCCGAAAGCCGTGCACGCGACGCCACCGGTCGCATGACTGAGGAAGCCGCCGCAATCCTGGCCCTCGTTCCCGACAAATCGTCCATCATTGCGCTCGACGAACGCGGCGACGCCATCGACAGCGTGGCTTTCGCGGGCCATCTTGGTCGCGGGCGCGACGATGCTGTGCCGACCGTTTTTCTTATTGGCGGTGCTGACGGACTTTCGCCCGAATTGAGGCGCAAAGCCAAAATCAGGATTGCGTTCGGCAAAGCGACATGGCCGCATCAGATCGTGCGCGTCCTGCTGCTGGAACAGATTTACCGGGCCGCGACCATTTTGTCCGGTCACCCTTATCATCGCGTCTGAGACAACATCGGGCTTCATAAGTAG
>JBBRGE010000262.1:0-4018 GCA_038241045.1 Hyphomicrobiales bacterium
GGCGTGTTTGCCTTCGCTGCCGTTATTTTTGCGGCACCTTTGAATTCGGTTCTGCTGTTTCGCATCGGGACGACATTGATCGGTTTCGGCGGCGGGTTATTCGCGGCCGGCACACTGACTGCCGCGATGGCGCTGGCGAAAGACGGACAGAGCGGATTGGCGCTCGGCACTTGGGGTGCCGTACAGGCCACCGCGGCGGGCTGCGCGATTGCGTTCGGCGGCGCGATGCGCGACGGCGTCTCGTCGCTCGCGGCCAACGGCTTGCTCGGCAGCACGCTTACGGATCCGTCAATAGGTTACAGCGTCGTCTATCATATCGAAATTGCTTTGCTGTTCGCAACTCTGGTCGCGATCGGTCCTCTCGTGCGCGCTACGCGAGATCGGTCGTTGCCATCCACAAAATTCGGCTTGGCCGAATTTCCAAACTAGTCAGAAACGAGGGAGGTCGTCATGCAATCAGGCGCCTACATGGATGTAGCTCAAGTCACACTTTATGTGTTCTGGATTTTCTTTGCGTGTTTGATTTATTATCTTCGCCGCGAAGACAAACGCGAAGGGTATCCGCTGGAGTCCGATACGGGTGGTGGCGGCGTGGTTCACGGTTTCCCGCGCATGCCGGATGCCAAAACCTACAAGCTGACCGGCGGCCACACCGCGACGCTTCCCAATCACAAGAACGATCGTCCCAACGTCAAGGTCGCGCCGATTGCACCCTGGCCGGGCGCACCGAACGAGCCGACTGGAAATCCGATGCTCGACGGTGTCGGCCCCGGTTCCTATGCGGATCGTGAAGACGTTCCTGAACTCGCGATCGACAAGAAACCAAGCATCGTGCCGCTCCGCGTCGCCAAGGGCACGTATCTCGAAGAACGCGATCCCGATCCGCGCGGCATGAATGTCATCGGTGCCGACCGCGTGATCGCGGGCGTCGTCACCGACGTGTGGGTCGATCGCGCAGAAGCGTTGATCCGCTATCTCGAAGTTCAGGTTGCCGGCAGCGACAAGAAAGTGCTGTTGCCGTTGCCGTTCGCCAAGATTAATAGCCCGCGCGGACGCGTGTCGGTCAATGCCTTGCTCGGCAAGCAGTTCGCCAATGTGCCGACGACAAGGAATGCCACTCAAGTTACCAAGCTCGAGGAAGACAAGATCGTCGGCTATTACGGGGCCGGCACGCTCTATGCCACGCCGCAGCGACAGGAGCCATTCCTGTGAAACACGATCCCAGCCAATTTCAGGAACTTCCATCGCCCTTGCCGGAGGGAGAACGATTGATCTGGCGGGGACGTCCGACTTTTAAGGGGCTCGCGCTCAGAGCCTTTCACATCAGGGAGGTCGGAATTTATTTCGGCCTTATCCTGGTGTGGAGGCTCTGGTCGAACTGGAGTGGTGCATCTCTGGGCGACGCGGCCGTTGCTGCGTCGTGGATCATTGTGCCTGCGATCTGCGCCATTGCGGTGCTCGCCGGACTTGCCTGGGCATTTCGCCGCGCGACGACGTACACCATCACCAGTCGCAGGATATTGCTCCAGTTCGGCGTCGCTCTGCCGATGACGTTGAACATTCCGCTGAGCAAGATCGAGGGCGCCGCGCTCAAGGCCTATAGCGATGGATCGGGCGACATTCCGCTGAAGCTGAACGACAGCGGCCGGGTCTCGTTCCTGCTGCTGTGGCCGCATGTTCGTCCCTGGCAATTGCGGCTGTCGCAACCGATGCTTCGTGCCATTCCCGATGCATCGCTGGT
This sequence comes from Hyphomicrobiales bacterium, assembly GCA_038241045.1. Taxonomy (GTDB): domain Bacteria; phylum Pseudomonadota; class Alphaproteobacteria; order Rhizobiales; family Xanthobacteraceae; genus Afipia. The sequence goes on from JBBRGE010000262.1 coordinate 1,742, forward strand.
GGCCGCAAAACTCGCCGAAGCGCTCTCCGGTCTGCCGGGACCATCGGCGGTGTCGATGGACTTTGCAGGCGGGCAAGTCGCAAATCCCGCTTCTCTCTCGCCAATCACAGCCGCAGCCTGAACGGATATTTCTCATGAGCGAAGCCATTCATGATCCTCTTGTTCCCCGCGCCTGGCTCATCAGTGCCGCCGCGCTGGTGATCTTTTCGCTGACTGCAGTGACCGCCGTTCGGATCACCGGCGTCGGCGGCACCAAGATGGTTCTTCCCGCGGCTGTCGAGAGCCGGGAGTTTCGGTTCGAGGACGGCAAGAACGGTGCGGTTTTGGTGTACGACGCACGCGACCGGCAACTCGTCGATACGCTGGAGCCCGGCACCAACGGATTTATCCGTGTGGTTTTGCGCGGTCTGGCACGCGAGCGCAGGCTGGAAGATATCGGCTCGCAGCCTCCGTTCCGATTGACGAGATTCGAGAACGGTCAGCTCGTGCTTCAGGACACATCGACATCCAAACAGGTCGATCTTGCGGCTTTCGGATCGAGCAACGTGCAGGCTTTTGCGCGCCTGATGCATGTGCGGGGAGATGCAAAATGAGCATGAACTGGGGCCGCAAGTCATTCGACGTGCCGTGCACTGTCGAGATCGAACAGACGTCCGAGACGCTGCATGCGCACGTCGTGCTCGATGCCGGCGTGGAAATTCAGCCCGGCGACGAAGTCACCGTGCATGATGCGCCCACCAGCGTGAATTTCGGCGAGCGGCTGGTTGTGCGCCGGACCGCAACGGTCGTGCGCTCCGGACCGATCGAGCGGATGCGCGTGCGTCTCGAAGGCTATCTCGAATTGACCGAACTCTACGAAGTCAGCTTTTCGGACGGGAGAGCATCATGATTCCGATGGAAGGTGGAACACAGGGCAGCTTGCGCGTCGCACAGAAAGGCAACGCCGAGAGCACCGAACTCGCTCGCGAAGACACAATTCTCAGCCCGCGATTCTACACGACGGATTTCGAGGCCATGGACCGGCTCGATGTCGGGCTGGTGCGATCTGAATGGAACGCCGTCATCAAGGAATTGCGCGCGGACCACAACAAGAACCACTTCGTCAAGACCGACGAATTCGACACCGATCTGGAAAACCTCAATCCTGAGCTGCGCAAGGAGTTCAAGGATTTCCTCGTCAGTTCTCTGACCGCGGAGTTTTCAGGTTGCGTGCTTTACGCCGAGATCAAGAAGCGCATCAAGAATCCCGACATTCAGGAACTGTTCACCTATATGAGTCGCGATGAAGCCCGCCATGCCGGTTTCATCAACGAGATTCTGAAAGATCACGGCATCGGCGTTGATCTGAGCTTTCTCACCAAGGTGAAGAAATACACCTACTTCAAGCCGAAGTTCATTTTCTACGCGACGTATCTGTCGGAGAAAATCGGCTATGCGCGCTACATCACCATCTATCGGCAGATGGAGCGGCACCCCGAGCGCCAGTTTCACCCGATTTTCAAATGGTTCGAAAAATGGTGCAACGACGAGTTTCGTCATGGCGAAGCCTTCGCGTTGCTGATGCGCGCCGATCCATCCCTGCTGCGTGGGCTCAACAAGCTCTGGATCAAATTCTTCCTGCTCGCGGTATTCGCCACCATGTATGTGCGCGACCATATGCGTCCGGCGTTCCATGAGGCGCTCGGCATGGACCCGACCGATTACGACATGCAGGTGTTCCGCGTCACGACGGAAATCTCCAAACAGGTTTTCCCCGTGATGTTGGATATCGACGATCCGCGCTTCCTCAAGGGGCTCGAACGGCTGCGCGTGATTTCCGAGAGCATCGCCGATGCCAAACAGCGCGGCGGCGTGGTCGGACGTCTGCAGCGGCTGGGACTGGCGGCGTCCGCGGCGCTGACATTCGGGCGTCTGTTCATGCTGCCGTCGAAAAAGAACGTACTGCCGCGCGAAATCTGCCTTCAACCCGCTTGGTGATGGGAGCACGAGCATGACCTCATACTTATTGCCACCGCTCTATGCAGCGTTTCTGTGGTGGTTCAGTACCGGGGTTGTGCTTTTGCTGGTTGGATTTTACAGCCGCATCGATTTGCGGGCTGTCGCGGCGGCAGGTCTTTTGGCCGTGTCGCTTTACGGCCTTGCCGTGTCGAGCGGCGACACCAGCGTGACCGGCGCCTATGTGGCGTTCACCTGCACGGTTTTGTTATGGGGCGCTCTGGAAATCACATTTCTGGCGGGATGGGTCACGGGACCGCGGCCCGAGCAATGTCCGCCGGA
>JBBRGE010000263.1:0-4017 GCA_038241045.1 Hyphomicrobiales bacterium
ACCGTAATCCCAATGCTTCGTCTGTTCGTTCCATTTCAGATTTTTGTCCGGAACTTTCAGACCGAGATACTCCGCCTGCGGAATAGTCGCATCGACGAATTTCTGACGCAGCTCGTCATTTGAAAATCTTTTAATCTTCCAGCGCGTCGATTGATCGCCATGCGCGCTTTGTTGGTCGGGCGGCCCGAACATCATGAGGCACGGCCACCACCAGCGATCCAGCGCGTTTTGCGCCATCGCCTTCTGCTCCTCAGAGCCGCGCGACAGCGTCACCATGATCTCGTAGCCTTGGCGCTGATGAAACGACTCTTCCTTGCAGACGCGGATCATCGCGCGTGCATAAGGACCGTAAGAGCACCGACATAGCGGAATCTGATTCATGATCGCCGCACCATCGACCAGCCAACCGATCGCGCCGATATCGGCCCACGTCAGTGTCGGATAATTGAAGATCGTCGAATACTTGGCCTTGCCGCTGAGCATTTGATCGACGAGTTCTTCGCGCGAGGTGCCGAGTGTCTCGGCCGCCGCATAAAGATAGAGGCCATGACCGCATTCGTCCTGCACCTTGGCCAGCAGGGCCGCCTTGCGGCGCAGCGTCGGCGCGCGCGTGAGCCAGTTGCCTTCCGGCAGCATGCCGACGATTTCGGAATGCGCATGTTGTGAAATCTGCCGCGTCAGCGTCTTGCGATAGGCCGCCGGCATCCAGTCGTTAGCTTCGATCTTTTCTTCGGCGGCGACGCGGGCATCGAAGTCAGCAGTTTTTGCAGCGTCTTCTACGACGCGATCTTCGGATTGCGGCGCGTTAAGTGCTTGCGTGTACATCGCATCAGCCTCCCTGCTGCAAAAACAGGCGAAAAGCCTGCCCGTCTCCTCGACCCGTCGCGCCCGTGTTTCCGGGCTTCCCGACCCTCTAAATGTATATCAGGATTTAGGCATCGCAAGCATTTTTTGTAACATATTGGCGGCTAACGCCTGAACCGGCGCAGCAGTTCCGGCCCCGGTTTGGGGAGCTTTCCCTTCGCATTGGCCCCAAAATCATTGAGCCACGTCTCTGACATGGGCAGCAGTCCCCGGTAGATACGCGCGCATAATTCGTGTGCTTCGCTTGCCGGCCAATTTTGCGGCAGTAGCGCTTCCGGCAGCAACGGATCGCGCAACAGCACGCGGCGATAATGATGGATCATCAGGATACGCGCGAGCATGGCGTCCGCCGGCGCGATTTCCTTCGCCTGCTGAATCCAACCTTCCAATGGCGCGAACGTCGCCATAAAATCCTGATAGGACGCGGCCGTCTGCTCCAGCGGCCAACTGGCCAGAACGAGGCGTTGAGCCATGTCATGGGTGGCAGAAACTTCGGCGCGAATGATGTTCTGCGGCAGCGGCGGCGCCTTAACGCCCGAGGGTGCGACCCAAGCGCCCGGTATCGGACTGCCAAATCCGGCTTCTGACAAGATCGCACGAGAAACTTCACGATCCGCCCCGCCGCCGATCAGCAGCAATTCGAATTGACCTTCCCATCTCAAAGGACGCGGATTGTAGACGTGTTCGACTGCGGCTTCGAAACGCTCGCGACCGCTTCTCGCCAACTGGTAGAAGCTGTTTCGTCCAATCTTGTCGCGATCGAGCCAGCCATCTGCAGCAAGCCGCGACACCGACGTTCGCACGACACCACCATCCGTGCCGATCATGTCGAGAAACTTCAGAAGCGTCCCGAGCCAGATCGATCCGCCGCGCGGCACAATCGCGTCGCCGTAGAATGTGATGATAAGGGAACCTGTCCGCGACGGCTCACGTTTGAACCGCTTTACGACGGCGGACAAGGGGATCGGCTTTTTCATGTCTTCGCAATTCAAATAATGTTGCCGGGCCTTTCGGCGGGATGATAGGTGTGCATACATCCGGCCCGCGCTTTCAGATCGAACAGAACAAGGCATCATGAACCCCGTCAAGCAACTTGAAAAATACGGACAGGCCGTCTGGCTCGATTTCCTCGCGCGGGGCTTCATTGCCAATGGCGAATTGAAGACGTTGATTGATCGCGACGGCGTCAAGGGCGTCACTTCCAACCCCTCCATCTTCGAAAAGGCCATCGGCAGCAGCGACGAATATGACGGCGCAATCTCGAAGCTATTGACGGAGCGCGATCGGCCGATCGTCGAACTATACGAAAAAGTTGCCGTCGAAGACATTCAGAATGCTGCCGACGTTCTGCGGCCGGTCTACGACCGACTCAGCGGCGATGACGGATACGTCAGCCTCGAAGTCTCGCCCTATCTGGCACGCGATACCGAGGGCACGCTTGCGGAAGCGCAACGGCTTTGGCGCGACGTGAAACGCGACAACCTCATGGTCAAGGTGCCTGGCACGCGCGAAGGCCTGCCCGCGATCGAGGCACTCACAGCTCAAGGTATCAGTATCAACATCACGCTCTTGTTCTCGCAAAAAGTCTACGCGCAGGTGCTGGAGGCCTACATCACGGGTCTTGAGAAATTTGTCGCAGGCGGCGGCGATCCGAAGAAAATTGCCAGCGTCGCCAGTTTTTTCGTCAGCCGCATCGACGTCGAAGTCGACAAGCAACTCGACGCGAAAATTTCCGCGGCCAACGACAAGGACCAGAAGGCCAGGCTTGAAGCGCTCAAAGGCAAGACTGCCATCGCCAATGCCAAGCTGGCATTTCAGCATTACAAGAAAGTCATCGGCACAGACCGCTGGAAGAAGCTCGCCGCCAAGGGCGCACGCGTCCAGCGCCTGCTCTGGGCCAGCACCGGCACCAAGAATAAAGCGTACAGCGACGTTCTGTATGTCGAAGAACTGATCGGTCGAGATACCGTCAACACCGTGCCACCGGCGACGTTGGACGCGTTTCGCGATCACGGCAAGGCGCGTGACAGCCTTGAGGAGAGCGTCGCCGACGCCGAGCGTATTCTGTCTGAACTTGCGGAATCCGGCATCTCGCTCGACGCCATCACCGACAAACTTGTCGATGAAGGCGTGCAGCTGTTCGCCGAGGCCGCCGATAAGCTTCTTGGCGCCGTCGCCACCAAGCGCGCGAAAATGCTTGGCGCGCAGATCGACGGGCAGACCCTCAAGCTTGGCGCCGACCTCGACGAGGATGTCAAAGCACTTATCCATCGCTGGTCAGCGGATGGCAAAGGCCGCGCGATGTGGAATCGCGACGCATCGATCTGGACCGGAGGCGACGAAAGCAAATGGCTCGGCTGGCTCGATGCCGTTGCGCGCGAACAAAAATCGCTTTCGCGCTATCGACCTTTTGCCGAATGGGTCAAGCGCGAAGGCTTCAGCGATGCCATCGTGATTGGCATGGGCGGATCGAGCCTCGGGCCTGAAGTGCTGGCAAAGACATTCGATGCATCTGCCGGCTTTCCGAAACTGCACATCCTCGACTCGACCGATCCCGCTCAGGTGCGCAGGACGGAAGCCGCCGTAAATCTCGCCAAAACCCTGTTCATCGTTTCCAGCAAATCCGGCGGGACAACTGAGCCAAATGTCCTGATGAATTATTTCTTTGCCCGTGCAGGCGAAAAACTGAAGGACAAGACAGGTTCGCACTTCGTCGCCGTCACCGACCCCGGCTCCGCGCTCGAGCAAACCGCGACATCGCGCGGCTTCGCTCATATCTTCTTTGGTGAACCGAGTATCGGCGGCCGTTACTCGGTGTTATCTCCGTTCGGCTTGGTGCCGGCGGCAGCGGCGGGCATCGATATTGCCGAATTTCTCGACCTCACCGCATCGATGGTCCGCGCCTGCGGAGCCGACGTGCCGCCTGCAGAAAATCCGGGCATTCAATTAGGCCTTGCGCTTGGCGCTGCGTACAAGAGTGGCCGCGACAAAGTCACACTCAGCGCATCCGCGCAGATCGCCGACTTCGGCGCGTGGGCCGAGCAGTTGATTGCAGAGTCAACCGGCAAGAACGGCAAGGCAATCATTCCAATCGCGGACGAGCCGCTCGGTAAGCCCGGTGTGTACGGCAAGGACCGACTCTTTATCGATCTG
>JBBRGE010000264.1:0-4000 GCA_038241045.1 Hyphomicrobiales bacterium
GAGGCATAACGCAGCCACTCGTCGATGGTCAGCCCGTTGCCCTTCGACTTGGAAATCTTCTGGCCCTTGTCGTCCAGGAACAGTTCGTAATTGAAGCCTTCGGGCGGTGTGCCGCCGAGCGCCGAGCAGATTTTCCCCGACAACTTGACCGAGTCGATGAGGTCCTTGCCCGCCATTTCGTAATCGACGCCGAGCGCAACCCAGCGCATCGCCCAATCCGGCTTCCACTGCAATTTGCAATGCCCGCCCGTGACCGGCAGTGTGACGCGTTCCTTGGTGTCGGGATCGTCGTAGGAAACAGTGCCGCCTTTTGTATCATGCGCGACGATCGGCACCTGCAGCACGGCTCCGGTGCGAGGCGAAATCGGCAAAAACGGCGAGTAACTTGCCGCACGCTCATCGCGCAGTGATGGCAACATAATTGCCATCACCTTGTCGATGTTTTGCAGCACCGTGAGAAGTGTCGCGTCGAAGCGCCCAGATTTATAATACTGCGTCGAGCTCGCGAACTCGTAGTCGAAACCGAACGTATCGAGAAATGCGCGCAATCGCGCGTTGTTGTGCTCGCCAAAGCTCGGATGGGTGCCGAAGGGGTCCGGCACCTGCGTTAGCGGCTTGCCGAGATGCGGTTCGATGATCTCCTTGTTCGGCAAATTGTCCGGAATTTTGCGCAGGCCGTCCATGTCGTCCGAGAACGCCAGCAGCCGGGTCTTGATCTTGTCTTCGGTGAGCACCCGAAATGCATGACGCACCATCGTGGTGCGCGCGACTTCGCCGAATGTGCCGATATGCGGCAGGCCCGAAGGACCGTAACCGGTCTCGAACAGCACTTCATCCTTCGGCTTCTTCTTCAGCCGCGCGACGATCGCTTTCGCCTGCTCGAACGGCCACGCATTGGACTGTTCGGCAAGCGCGCGCAGATCGGCCGGGCTCATGCCATCGAGGCTGGCAGTCTGCGTCACCGGCATTTCAGTCATCAAGCGTCTCCGCGTGTTTCTTCATCTCTGGATTCGATGGCATCAAAACGGACTAACGGAAAAATAACGCAGCCACAAATCCGTATAGCGGCCTTTTTCCCAAAGCCGGAACATCGCCCAGTTTAGCGACTGACGTAGCAGGTCGTTGCCGCGCTTCACGCCGATACCGACACCCTCCCCAAAATAGCGGCTCTCTACGAAAGGTCCGCCGCTGAATGCACAGCAGTCACCGGAGTCGGTGCCATTGATCCAGAACGCAAGCGAAATGGCGTCGCCGAAAATCAGATCGACTTCACTTCGCCGCAAAGCCGAGCGCAATGCATCGTCGTTCGAAAAGCCGACGATTTGCGCGTCGGTGAACTGCGATTTCAGGTAGGCTTCATGAGCGGAGCCGGTGATCGCGCCAACTTTCTTGCCTTCCAGAAGCTCGGGACGAACGACGGGCATCGCGACGTCACGCCGCGACACGAAGCGTGCGGGCGCGCGATAGTACGGATCGCTGAAATCAAGTTTGGTGCGAAGCTCGGGCGTCACTGCCAGCGATGCAATGATGGCGTCGCCGCGGTTGCTATTGATCGCATCCACGAGCGTCTCGAACCGGCGCATCTGAATCGTGCAGGTCACCTTGATTTCTTCGCAGATCAGCCGCGCCAGATCGACGTTGAACCCCGCCGGATTGCCATCCGGCCCAGTGAAATTGAACGGCGGATAGTCGGTCTCGGTGAGAAAGCGAATTACCGTCAGGCGCGAAAGATCTGGCCGGTCCGGCCGGCGGCGCGGGTCCCAAAATCCTGGCACGGCTTGCGGCGCGGAAACTTGCGGTGCAGGCACTGCGGGTTGCGCCGCCGCAAACTCTGGCAACGCCGCCAAAACCAAAAATGCCGCAAGTACGATAACCGACTCACCGGCTGCACGAAGGCCACGGCACAATCGCTTATTGTCGGTCGAAACAATCTGTGGTTGCATGATCGCAAGCTTCCGGGTGGTGGGTCTTATAGACCATCCAATGCCCGACGCGAGTGCCGTTTGTTGCGTGGGGTAGCGGTCGAATGGCCGTTGGGGATCGGGCACGAGCGGTCACATACGTTTTTGCCGTCTTGCTATTTATGTGCGCGGAGATTGCTATACCGACTGACCTATCCATTGCACTTACAGTTCCATTCAACGCAAGGCGATCGCCGCGTCGTGATTTGGAACCGGGCCTGTGAGCGCCTGACTGGTCTCAGCGCGTCTGAAGTCATAGGGACTAGCCAGCATTGGCGTGGATTTTATGGAAGTAAACGATACTGCCTGGCGGACCTGGTTGCCCTAGAGCGCCCCGACCTTCTCGGCACGATCTATCCAGAACACACAATTCCCGAGGGAGGTCGAGGTTTCAGCGCCGAGAACTGGTGCGTCATGCCAAAGTTGGGCAACCAACTGTATCTGGCCATCGACGCCGGTCCAATCCACGATGAAGATGGCGAGCTGATAGCCGTAGTTGAAACCCTGCGAGACATGACCGATCAAAAACGGGCCGAAACCGCGTTAAAGACTCTTGCCGCGAGTGACGGGCTCACGGGCCTGGCCAATCGGCGGACTTTTGACCAAACACTGGCTACGGAGTGGTCCCGCGCAATCCGGACTAAAAAGCCGCTTTCTATGCTGCTTGCCGATGTGGATCACTTCAAACTCTACAATGACCTGCACGGCCATCAACAGGGCGATGAATGTCTTCGCGCAGTGGCTTCCGTAGTTGGCAATAACGCCTTGCGCCCCGCCGACCTGTCTGCGCGATATGGCGGTGAAGAATTTGCAATCATAATGCCTGAGACCGATCACATCGGTGCACGCGAGGTGGCCAAACGGCTAAGGGGTGTTCTGGCCAGCCTTCATCTGATCCATGGCGCTACGGGCGCGGCGCGCGATGTGACACTTAGCATCGGTATTGCGACACAAATTCCGTGCAGCGATGTCGGCGCTGATTGGTTGCTTAGGCAGGCCGATCAAGCCCTATATGCGGCGAAAAATACTGGCAGAAATCGCGTTGTCTCCGCTGACGAAATGCTCTCAGAGTTCGCAAAGGTCGCGTTTGCGGAAGAACATCAACCACGCACGCGAAATGGAAAGAGCCTGGGAAAGCGCGAGCGCTGAGCCATTTGCGATATACATCCACGTTTGGCTTAGGCGCGGTGACCATGCCGTCTTCGGGTAGCTATCGTATTCAAATGACCACAGCTTAGGTCAGTTCAACTGCTAGCAGCGGAAACTACGCGGAGTGCCTTTCAATATCAGGCGATTCGACTTGCTTGGAAAAATCCAATTCATTTTCCGAAACGGTTCGATTTCGACCCAATCGTTTAGCCACATACAGCGCTCGATCACAGCGTTCAATCATGGCCTCTGCAGATTCAGCTAATCGGAACTGCGAAACTCCGATCGAAACAGTGACGCTTGCAATTTCTTCGCCCGACGTTCGCCGGGTGAGACGGGCATCCGAGATTCGGCGGCGGATCCGCTCTACCACTGCGATGCAAGTCGCGAGGTCGGCTCCAGGCAGCACGGCGATCAACTCCTCCCCACCATAGCGCGCCGCAAGATCGACACATCGGACGCCGTCTTGAAGCACCTTAGACACGAGACGAAGAACCTGGTCGCCTACCTGGTGACCGTAAGTGTCATTAAATCCCTTGAAATGATCAATATCGATCATGAAAACGCTAAGGGGCTCTCCTTTTTCCATCGCAGAAATCTGCGCGGATCGAAAGAATTCTTCGAGCGCCCGACGATTTGCAAGACCCGTGAGAGCATCGGTGTTGGAGCGCTGCTCTGCCGTCTTCAACGACTCTCGAATCGCATCTAATTCTGCAGAGGCATTTCCGAAGCTTGTCTCCAACGATGAGGCTCTCTCTGTTGCCTTTGACAACTCATTGATGAGTTTTTCGATGATAGGTTTCGGGTCGTCGGCTGATAGTGCCTGTGAAGAGACCTCACCCAAAACTTCAATCTGAGTTCGATTGTCAGCAATTGCAGCAGTGAGAAAT
>JBBRGE010000265.1:0-3995 GCA_038241045.1 Hyphomicrobiales bacterium
TTGGTGCAACACCAGCATAACTGTTGGGAAGCCGCGATTTCTGAAAACGATAGCCGGTAACCGAGCTCAACGTCCCGAAGTCGAGGTCATAATCGGCGTTGAGGTAATAGCCATCGACGTTGATTCGCTGGCCTTTATTGATGTCGATCAAGCCGCCACTGCGGCTGGTGATTGCTGCATTGTCGAGCGGATCGCTGCTGTTTGGATTAGGCCGGACGGTGTGCAACAGGTCGGTCAGGAACGCACCGGTACCGGTATATTCCCGATTCACGTTGACCGATGGAACGCTGTCCGAACGATCACGCAGCCATTCATACTGCAGCAACGCGCGGAACCGATCTGTCGGCTCGAACAACAATTTGGCCCGGGCATTGGCGACGTTGCGCCCGCCGATCCGCCGTCCGTCGAGGCAGCCCGATGCGCCGTTGAACTTGTTCGGCACAAAACCGGTTACTGGGCCGAAGCACGCACCATTATGATAGTAGCCATCGTCGCGATCATAACCACCAACGATGCGCAGCGCGAGCTTGTCATCAATAATCGGAATATTAACCGACCCTTGGATTTTTCGCGTGTTGAAGCTGCCATATTGAACGCGCGCCTCAGCAAGGAATTTGTTCATCACGGGGCGCTTGGTGCGCACCGTTACGGCGCCGCCAGTCGTATTTTTGCCAAACAGTGTGCCTTGCGGGCCGCGGAGGACTTCGACCTGTGCCACGTCGAACGTGTCGAGCAGTTGAGTTTGCACCGATGGCACGACAAAATCGTCAACCAGCACCGCCACAGGCGGTTCAAAATACACGATGATCGAGGTTTGACCGACGCCGCGGATGGCAAACGACGCAGCGTTGAACCCCGTAATGGTCGACGCCGAGAAATTCGGGACGAAAGCGGCGAGGTCGCCGATACTGCGCGGCGAGACTTGCTGAATGAGCGACGCGTCCAGCGCCGAGACCGCAATGGGCGTTGTCTGCAAACGGGAATCGCGGCGTGTTGCGGTCACCACGATGTCGGCAAGGCCCCCCGCCGCTTGTGCCGCATCCGCCTGGGCGGGTGAAGGTGCCGCATCGGCAGGACGGACCACCGCCGCTGTGGCGTTGGCCACTGTACTTGCACCAGGCGGTTGGGTGGCTTGGGCAAGCGCTGGACTGGCCGACATGCCAGTCATCAACGCAGCGATAGCACTTGACGCGCACAACGACCGTTTCAGCATTTCAATCTCCTCTTCCTGCGCGGCAGCCTCTTCGAGCCATTCGCCAATCGATCGATTATGAATCGCTTTGAGACAAATTGCAATCAGTCATGCATGACTTTTTTAAGAGCCCTATCGAGCGCTGCGCTGGCGGGGATGGCTTTGCCGTCTGTTGAAGCCGCCGACTCGAATTAGGCACTTGAAAAAAATCATGAATGATTGTTTTGTGCGCGGGTAGTCGGCGCGTCAGACGCCGCACGTCACATGAGAGGACCAGCATCGTGGCCTACAGCTTTCTATCCCGTTTCCAGATTAAGTCAGATCGACAAGATGATTTTGTTACGCTCGCCAAAGAGATGGAGCGTCTGGTTGAACGCGAGCCGGGAACGCTTGCCTTTAAATTTTTCCGCCTCGACGCGCCGAACATGTTTGCGGTGTACGAATCGTTCGTCGACGAAGCGGCCGACAAGGCTCACCTGGAGACCGATCATGGCAAACCACTGATCGAGCAGATGGTCGGTTGCATGGATGGTAGCTACCATCGTGAGATGCTCTACGATCTGGACTCGGCGAAGTGAGCAGAACCGACGGACGCACGTACGGCAGCCTGTTGCGCATCGCTGCTGCATCGTTTGGGACGCGCGATGCGATTATCTTTCCCGACTCGCGGCTGACCTACCAGGCCCTTGAGGCCCGGGCGCGGCAGTGGGCGAAAACGATCATCGCGATGGGTATTAAGCCCGGGCAGAATTGCGGCATCCTGCTGACCACGCGGGTCGAGTTTATTGAACTGCTGTTCGGCATTACGATGGCGGGTGCGGTCGCGGTGCCAATCAACGCGCGATATCAGGCACACGAGTTGGCATTCCTTATTAAGGACGCTGATCTCGTGGCGCTCTTCACCACGGGCAAGGTCGCTGACTCGCTCGATTTCGGAGAGCGATTGCGTGCGGCATTGCCATCGCTCGAAACTGCGACGGACAAGCATCATCTTGCGCTTGGCGAAGCACCGGCGCTACGCGCCATCATATGTCTTGATCCGCCATGCGCCCCTTATCTCGTCGGCGGGGAAGAGGCGCATGCTTTTGGCGATACGGTTGACGACACCGTGCTCGATGCGCGAATCGACGCAGTAGACGCGACCGACATCGCCTTTATTCTTTACACGTCTGGCACAACGGCGAACCCGAAGGGCGCGCTGATTAGCCACGCTGCACAGATCGGCAATAGCCGCAGTCTGGGGGTTCGATATGAGGCGAGCGGCGAGGACAAGGTGTGGTCGCCGTTGCCCATCTTCCATATTGCGGGCATCCTGCCGATGACGATGATCCTCGATCTTGGCGGTGCCTATATGACGGTGCCGTACTTCGATGCCGGAATCGCGCTCGAAATGCTCGGTCGCGAGGGCGCTACGATTGCCTATCCGAGTTTCGTGACGATCATGCAGGATTTGATCAGCCATCCAAGCTTTGCTTCGGCTGACCTGTCGAAGCTGCGCTTGATGAACAGCAATTTTGCGGTTCAACCCGACTGGATCCGCGATGCGATGTGCGCGGCGGTGCCGCATACGGTGCAAGTCAGCACATACGGCCTGACCGAGGCTGCGGGCACAGTGACCACCAGTCGTCTGAGCGATCCTTGGTCGCTCCGCACCAGTCGTTGTGGTGCCCCGCTTGACGAATGGTCGGTGCGTATTGTCGATCTTGAGTCGGGTAAGGACTGTGCGCTTGAGCAACGCGGTGAGATTGTGATTCGCGGTCCGGGGATGCTTTCCGGATATTACAACGCACCCGAAAAAACGGCTGAGGTCCTGCGCGATGGCTGGTTCCACACCGGCGACATTGGCTCGTTCGACAATACTGGTCATCTCATGTTCCACGGCCGCACCAAAGACATGCTCAAGGTTGGTGGCGAAAATGTCGCGGCCGCCGAAATTGAGTCGATGCTGCAGTCGCATCCCGCCGTAAAGCTCGCGCAAGTCGTCGGCATTCCCGATGATCGATACAGCGAGGTTCCTGCGGCGTTCATCGAATTGGCCGATGGCGCGACGGCGACCGAGAACGAACTCATCGATCATTGCCGCGGCAAACTCGCCAGCTTCAAGTTACCGCGCCATGTGCGAATGGTCGAAACTTGGCCGATGTCGACCAGCAAAATCCAGAAATTCAAGCTTCGCGGTGATCTGATCGACGAGCTTCAGCAAGGAATCGTAGCATGACCGGAAAAAGCTTCATCGCTTATCTCCATACTGCACCGGAAAAACGCGCTGAGATGATTGCGCTACAAACTAATCTAAAAGGGTTGGTTTTTGAGCAGGAACCCGATGCCCTCGTCTACGAATTGCTTCAGTCGGATGAAGATCCCGACCGGTTCGCTGTCGTCGGAACGTTCCGCGACGATGCCGCCTTTGACAAGCATATGACCATCGACTTCCACGATAGCCTAGTACCGCCAATCCTTGCCTGTCTGGTCGAGGACATGAAACTCGACTTTTACCGCTCGCACGGCTGAGGTTACGCACGCGCCTGCGGTGCGTTAGCCAGCACCGGCACACTGCGCCGGGTTTCCGGTTTCTCGTCATCGCAGGCGAAGCGACGATATGGCTGACTCGGAATGTTTGTGGAGGCAGCTCCCTGCCTCCGGCGTCTTCAGTCGAGCAAATGCGGGGCTTCGATCAGCGCCACCAGCGCTGCCATCAAACGCGCGCCGTCGGCGCCGTCGATTGCCCGGTGATCGCAGGATAGCGACAGGTGGATCATCGGCACTAACCGGATCGCGCCATTGTCGTCGATCGGCTCGGATC
>JBBRGE010000266.1:0-3993 GCA_038241045.1 Hyphomicrobiales bacterium
ATCGATTGGCACGACATTGCCGAGGCGCTGTCCCGCCTGGACATAGTCGCCGACATTGACGAGCCGATTGGAGAAGATGCCATCGACGGGCGCGCGAATGGTGGTGAATGAAAGATCGCGAACGGCCCTGGCGAGGGCCGCGCGAAATTCCTGCAATGTACCTTCCGCCTCGGCCTTTTGCGCTTTGATGACGTCAAGTTGCGCGAGGGCTGCGTCATACGCGGCCTGCGCGCCCTGCACCGAAGCGACGGCCTGATCGCGGCCAGCCAAAGATTGATCGTAGGTTGCTTTCGACGCAAAGCCCTTGTTGCTCAGTTCCTGCTGGCGGGCGAAATCCAATTCGGTACGCTTGGTCGCCGCCTCGGCGGAGGCGATCTGCGCTTTCGCTTGCGCAACAGTGCTCTCCTGCGCGGTGGCCTGACGGCCGATGCGCTCGATCGTGGCTTGCTGCGTAGCGCCCTTCGCCTGAGCGCTGTCGAGCGCGAGACGATAATCGCCATCGTCGATCTTCATGATGACGTTGCCCGCGCCAACGCGCTGGTTGTCGCCCACCAGTATTTTCGCAATGTTGCCGGGTACCTTTGCCCCGAGCAGCGTGTTGTTGGCACGAACGTAAGCGTCGTCGGTCGTCACGATGTAGCGGCCAACAATAAGATATTGCAGACCGAAATAAATCAACGCCAACGCTACAGCAGCACTTGCGCCGATGATGGCGCGCTTGCGCATCGGCGACTGCGGTTTAGCTACGGGATCGCCAGCCTCGGCCTTCGGCGCTTCGACTGCAGGTGCCTCGCCGGTGCGCCGGCCGGCCGGTTGATCGGCTGACCGCAATTCGACCGGGGCGTCTGGCTGCGCATGAACGTCGCGCGCGGCTTGATCTCGTGCGGACGCGGCCATTGCGGCCTCCTTGAATTTTTTTGCCGCAGCCTTTCCCGCCGGGGTGCTGCGACATTGTTACATCGCTTAAAAATACTATTGACCGAACGGTTCGGTCAATAGTATTTTGGGGTCGTAGAGCAGTAATTTGAAGGTCCTTAATGCCGAAGCTTTCGCTTTCTGGCCGGGAGGCTGAGATAGAAAGAATGGTTGCCGAAGCCCATGCCGCACCCGTCTCCCCCGGAGACGACGACAACGCAAAGCGCCGCCAAATCATGGAGGGCGCGCATCGGGTGTTCATGGATCTGGGCTTCGACGGTGCCAGCATGAGTGAAATCGCGCGGGCAGCGGGTGTCTCCAAGGGCACGCTTTACGTCTATTTCACCGACAAGAGCCGCCTGTTCGAAGCCATCGTCGAACAGGAAAATCTCGAACATGGAAAATCCGCGTTCGATTTCGATCCGGGCAAGAGCGCCGAAATCACGCTGCGGGATTTTGGTCGGGCCTACATCGAAGTGCTGTGCCGCCCCGACGGCGGCTCGGCGGTCAGAACCGTGATGGCCATTGCCGAGCGGATGCCGGACGTCGGCCGCACGTTCTATAAGAATGTGCTGGAGCACACGATCAATCGCTTCGCGGGTTACCTGGATGCCAGAGTTAAGGCGAACGAACTTGCGATCGACGATTGCGTGCTCGCCTCCGCGCAGTTCATGATGATGTGTCAGGCCACTTTGTTTCAGCCGTATATTTTTCAAGCCAAGCCTGCGCCGTCGCCGCAGCAGATCGAACGCGTGGTCGATAGTGCGGCGCGGATGTTTCTGTCAGCCTATCGGCGGAAGACAAACTGAGCCGTTCTAGTCAGACTAATCGTGATCCTTGATGTGCGACTCGTCTTCGATCCAGTCGTCGTCTGACTGTTTGCTGACTGTCGCTTTTACGCGCGAATGCTTGCGACGTCCGGCCAGCGAGATCGAGCCGGTCACGCCCGAATCTCGAAGACTGTCGCGCTGGGCATATCCGCGCGGCGAAGCGCGGGCGGCGACTTCTTCGCCGGATACCGCAGTCGGCTGGCAAATAACGCGCCCGCTGGAACGGCGCATCAAATCGACGTGAATGTGATCGTAGTGATAGATGTTCGATCCCGGGGCCAGCACGGTGTTGAACTGCTGACACGCCGCGCCCTGAATATCGCGCAAAAACCCCTGCTCTTCCGGCAACCCCTTCCAACCATCTTTCACGGAAATGCGCCGCCCATCCGACAGCGTGAATGCGGCGATGTCGAGCGCATTGCCGAAAGCGTGCTCCGAGATATGCGCGTTCGAATTGCCGTTCATGCCACGACACGAGTACGCGGAAATCTGCTTGATCTCGGCAACCCCCGTGCCGAACCAGCGCAACGCTGCGGGCTGCACCGAATCCGAAAGCCAGCGATCGAGCGCGGACACGATTGGGCAAGCCAAAGTCGCTGTTGGCTTTAATACCACCGGCCCGAAATTGCGCACCGGCGATCCTTGTGAAGGACCGAGACGGGGCGGCGTGTAGGGCTGCGCAGTATAAGGCGCACGCGATTGCGGCGCACGGCTCATCGGCGGAGACGACAAGCGTTCGGACGACGCTTCGACATCTTCATCGTCTGGCGGTGCAATGCCTGGTGCATTCAACGACATCGGACCGCCCGGAGACGACGTATTCGGTGCGGATTGAATTGGATATCGCTGCGAGGATGGATACGGCGATGCCGAGTATGTTTGCGATTGCGTGACAGGCTGCGGGCCGACTTGCCAGCGCGGCTGATTGCCGATGCTGCTGCCAACGCTTCCTGGCGGACGCAGATCGTCGGCGAATCCCAAGCTGCTGTTGCCTTCACCGAGGGCCGCAACTTTGAGCGGAAACTCCGCGCCACATGCTCCCGGCCCAGAAATCGGATCGATACGAACCAGTTCGGCGGTTTCTTTGATCGCGCCGGATTTCATGCATGCTTTCTCGGCCTCGCCACGCCACGGTTCGCGTTCCGCAGTCATGAAACCGCGGCCGCACCCGGTAAGCGCAACGAGGACAATGGAGCCAACGAGAAAGAAACCAACTCCGCGCGTCATGCGCGCACGTTCGTTGAATAACTTTAAAGACTCTTCAACGCGTTGTTATTCAAGGATTCTTAACCACGTTGGAGCGGCTAGAGCGCGGAAAGACAGCAAGGCTGACTGGTTCGGCGTGGAACGTCCTGATAGGCTTGCGCGTTATCTGTCCGGCAACGAAACCGGGAGGCGACCATGACGTCCTCATATATGACTTTCGTGCGGAGCCTGAGCGTTATGACGGCGTATGCGTCGATCGTGTTCGTCGGCGCAATTGTCTTGGGCATGTTCTAGGCCAATAATAGGTTTTAGTGGGTTTTGATCTTGGCGAGCGGCGAATTGCCGGGCCGCCAATTTCGTGCGAATTTGTCGATAACAATTCATTCCGTTCACGAGCAGTTCACCGGCTTCTCGCTTCTATCGAATTGCGATGGGTTTGATTTCATAAATCGGATGCGGCCTTGAAGAGCCAAAATATCCTGTTTGCGCTTTTTGTGATGTTCAGCCTCGCGGTCGTCCCGCAGAGTTTTGCGCAAACCGCGACACCTCAGTCTGCGCCGGCCGCGGCAGCACAATCCAACCCGCCCGAACCCATCGGCAATGTCGTAACTGTACAAGGCACCGCGACCGTCACACGCAACAATGCCATCAACGCTCTCAAAATCCAGGACGACATCTACAAGAACGACGTGCTTGTGACCGCCGGAAATTCTGCGCTCGGCGTCATATTTAACGACGAGACGACATTTAACCTCACCGCCAATTCACGCATCGTTGTTGACAACTTTGTCTATGAAGATGGCGCCAAGAACAACGCGGCCATTTTCAACGTCGCGCGCGGCACTGTTGCATTCGTGGCATCGGCGGTCGCAAAAACCGGCGACATGAAAATATCGACACCAACCGCAACGCTCGGCATTCGCGGCACCTCTGGCCTTGTTGAGATACCAGAAGGCGCGTCCGCGACCAGCGCCAACAATGTCGGCATCAAGCTTTATCCCGATCCCGATGGAAAAGTCGGACGCATCGATATTCGCGGCCG
>JBBRGE010000267.1:0-3988 GCA_038241045.1 Hyphomicrobiales bacterium
GCCACCATCGGCCGTCGTTCGATTCAGCAAGGCGAACCAGCGCCCACACCATGCCGAGCGCGAAGGGAATCATCGCCACATCCGGCAACACCCGCGATCCGAACAACCCATATTCGAGCGCCGCCTGCGGCATCAGGATCGCGAGCACCGTCACAACGCGATCGCGCGTCTGCCGCCAGACGATATCCGCGATCAGCGCTTGTGCGATCCACATCGCGAGCAAACCGCCGAAGCGCGCACCAAAATTGGTGTCGCCGAAAATAGCGGTGCCGAAGCGGACCAGCCATGAGATCATCGGCGGATGATCCAGGAACGACAGCACGCTTTCCTTCGACCAAGTCCAGTAATAGGCCTCGTCGGTCCGCAGATCGGCGATAGCCGCATAAGTGATCTGCAGCGTCACAAGCACCGCCAGCGCAGCTACGGCGGCAATCGTGCCGGGCCGGCGGGCGGGCCGTGCAGAGTCTGCGATGAGATCGGCCTTCGTCATATGCCCAAAGTTGCTCAATGCGTCCCGGCGTTGCTTGCGGCGGCTTTTCCCCGACCCGACCGGCGAAGTCAAACCGTCATCAGTTGGCGAATGACTTATTTGCGCATGGCGTTCGAACTCCCGCTGCGATAAAATCCGGCGTTTCCCGATTGGGCTTTTGTCGGCGCGTTGGGTTTCGTTTTTGAGATTTTACCGGGCGATTGAAGTCATGGCCGAACGATCCATCGCGGCATTTTTCCACCGTACTCGCCGCAGCATCGGGCTCCGCCAGATACGGCTTTTGACCGGCTTGATACTGTTTGCATATCTCATCAGTCATTTCGCCAATCACGCGCTCGGCAACGTCTCCCTCTCCGCGATGGAAGATGGCATGACTTACCACATCGCGTTCTGGCGAAGCTGGCCAGTCACGATCGTGTTCTACATCGCCGCTCTCACCCATATGAGCCTCGGACTGTGGGCGCTGTATGCGCGGCGGCAATTCCGCTGGGTCACCATGGAAATGACTCAGCTTGTGTTTGGTCTTGCGATTCCGGTTCTGGTGATCGGTCATCTCGTCGGTATCCGTCTTGCGGCGTCGCTGCTCGGTCACGACAAACTCTATGCGCAGGCGTTCTTCGCCTATTGGGTGTATCGCCCGTACATTATGTGGATGCTCTATGCGGTGCTCATCGTGTCGTGGGTTCACGGCTGCATCGGATTGTTTTTCTGGCTGCGGACCAAACTGTGGTTCAAGAAAATCGCGGCACCACTTTTGGCGTTTGCGATCTTCATGCCGACGGTCGCGATGCTTGGCCTCTATCAGGGCGGACGCGCCGTTGTGCGCGCCAGCGCGGCGCCCGAATGGCGCGCTGACAATCTGACCCGCGACAAGGTTGGCACGGGCGCGGATCAACTTCTTCTCGACAACATCATTCAATACGCGCTGCTCGGCTATCTTGGATTGATAGGCCTAATGTTCGTCGCGCGCGGCGTGCGCGCAGTATTCGAGCGGCGCGGCGGACTTATCAGCCTGTCGTATGGCGATGGACGAACGATTCGGATTCCACGAGGCCTCAGCGTTCTGGAGGCGAGCACCCGCTTCGATATTCCGCATTCGAGCGTTTGCGGCGGACGCGCGCGGTGCTCGACTTGCCGCATTCGCGTAATCGGGGATCATGCCACGTTGCCGCGGCCGTCCGACCGCGAAGCTTTCGTGCTGGATCGTGTCGGATGCGGCAACGACCCCGCCATTCGTCTTGCCTGTCAGCTACGTCCAAAGAGCAACGTGGCCTTCTTTCAGATATTTCCCGCACGCGTCGGCACGTCCGCGCTGTCGCAAGCGATCCAGACCCATGCCGGCAATGAGCGATACCTCGTCAGCATGTTCGTGGACCTGCGCGGATCAACCAAGCTTGCCGAAAAACTTCTGCCGTTCGACACAGTCTTCATCATCAACCGGTTTCTCACGGCGGTGTCGCAGGCCGTCGTCGAATGCGGTGGACGTCCCAACCAATTTGTCGGCGATGGACAGCTCGCGCTATTCGGCCTCGAGACAGATCCGAAAATCGCATGCCGGCAAGCGATCATGGCGGCGGGACGAATTTCATTCCATGTCGATGAATTGAACAAGTTTCTCGGCAAGGATATTCCGGAGCCGCTGCGCTTCGGCGTCGGCATTCACGGCGGCGACGTCATTGTCGGCGACATCGGCTCGCACGACCACACGGTTTTCACCGCTCTCGGGGACGCGGTCAACGTCACCGCCCGCTTGCAGGACCTGACCAAAAATCTTGCCTGCGAAGTCGTGTTGTCGGACGAAGTGCGAAAGACGGCAGGATTGCCGGACGACACGTGGCCACCGGTCGAAGTCGCCATTCGCGGGCGCGTCGAGCCGATGATCGTCTACGCCGTCAAGAAAGCCGAAACGCTGACCTCGCTGGTCGGCGACTTCGCAGTTGCAGCAGCGTAGAAATCGCGGCGTTCATTCCATTTTGCCGCGAAGTTGCCAATTTCGACTCCAGTTTGACTACCGTTTATCTCTATCCAGTTTCCCGCAGACCGCGTAACTTGCTGCCCCGTTGGACACGCCGTCCGCGGCGCCCGACTGTCTGTTTGGAATGTTTTACCCTCTGGAGACGACGTAATGGCTAAAGGCACTGTGAAATGGTTCAACCCGACGAAGGGTTACGGTTTTATCCAGCCGAGCAATGGCGGCAAGGATGTGTTCGTCCATATTTCTGCGGTCGAGAAAGCGGGCCTGACTTCGCTCAATGAGGGACAGACGGTCGAATACGAAGAGGTCGCCAATCGCGGCAAGACCTCTGCCGAGAATCTTAAGGTCTGATATTGGCTTTTGGCGCGGGCGCCGCTCATAAGAACGCCGCCCGCACCGACATCTCCCCGGCAGCTTCAAGCCCGTGCGCAAATGCATTGCTGCAATTCACCCTCCCATCCATTGTTAAAATGATAGCTGTCATATAATGGACTGCCTTGGGAACGAGGTTGGTCAAGTCATGACAGTTCAACGCGCAGGCGGCGGCACCGCGACCATGTCGGGGCGGCCCACATCGGCGGTGTCCGCCCAGATTTTCGTGCTCGCAGCATTGGCCTCGGTCGGCACCTTCGCGACCAGCATCCTTCTGCCCTCACTGCCATCGATGGCAAAAACGCTCAACGTCTCGACGGCCGCGGTCGCCTCGACGATCAGCGTGTATCTCGCCGTGTTCGCGCTGGGGCAGTTGCTGGTCGGCCCGGTGTCGGATCGCTATGGAAGATGGAAGCCGGTCGTTACCGGCCTGCTGATTTTTATCGCCGGAAGCATCTGGTGCGAATTGTCCAACGACCTGCCGACGCTCCTCGTCGGGCGCGGAATTCAGGCGCTGGGCGCATGCGCAGCCTCGGTGCTGTCGCGCGCCATCGCTCGCGATCTTCTGAGTGGCGAAGAACTCACACGCGCGCTGGCCTTCATCACTATCGCGAGGGCGGCCGCCCCCGGCTTCTCGCCGCTGCTCGGCGGCTTGCTGGACGCAACCTTCGGCTGGCGTTCCGAATTCCTTGCGGTCGCGCTATTCGCTCTGCTCATTCTGGCGTTCTTCGTCCGTCTCGTCGGCGAGACGCACAATTTCGACGTCAAGACTTCGATGCAGCCTTTAGCCATCGCGCGCACTTACTGGAATCTCGCGACCGACATTCGTTTCCTCGCACCGGCCGGGACGCTGGGCCTGTTCACCGGCAGTCTTTTTGCGATGTTCTCGGTGACGCCGCGAATCCTGATCGACGGGCTCGGATACACGCCCCTCCAACTTGGATTGTTTTTTGCCGGCACTGTATTCGCGGTTTTCGGCGCGGGGATAGCGACTCCCAGCATCGCCAGAAAAATCGGACACGCCCGCGCGACAATGCTCGGCCTGGCGATCGGGACATCCGGCGCGGTAGCGCTGCTCGGCGCAAGTCTGTTGCCGCACTCGACGCTAAGCTATCTGCTGCCGGTGATCGTTTTTCTTCTTGGGTTCGGAA
>JBBRGE010000268.1:0-3981 GCA_038241045.1 Hyphomicrobiales bacterium
CAATGAATCACTATCGGCTTGATCGTGCATCATGAGGAGCCATCGGCACATTCTTTCTTCGGTGCCGTGGACAGTATTGCAAGCGACGGTCTGCTGAACTTGTGAAAGCAGCGTCTCGGAATAGCTGACGAAAAGATTGCGGACGTGTTCGCTGTTCTTGAATTCGGTTTGCAATAATTCGATCGGGCAGCGCACCATAGACCCCTCAAGCTGGACGATGCATCGATTGAACGAGACCCGACTATACATCGCGGCGAACAGCCCGAAGGCGCCTTCGCGTCCGATGTTAGCGGTCTCGATAGCAGATCCATTTTTTAGAAGAGTAAGGAGCGACAGCACCGAGCCTTGCGGGAAATAAGCGTGTTTAAGCAAACCGCCCGCCTCACAAACCAATGCACCGAGCTTGAGTTTGACTGGTTCAAGATGAGGAGTAATGCGCTTGAGACTCGCGGGCTCCAATGCTCCCAAGAGCTGGTTGCTTCGTCCCTTTTCCGCAGACTTTACTATGAACATCAGATCTCGTCCGGTCCGAATCCTAAAGTCAGTGAAACCAAAATGAGGTGGGGCGGCCAGCACGATCGCTTTGCGACGATGGTTGGCAGCATCGTCGCTTATGTGCATTGCCGCGTCTGAGCAGAATAGCTCACCCGTATTCTAACCAACTTGGGTTTTAAGGATCTACTCATACAATCTCGCGGCTTACTAACGACTGTAATGCTGAGATCATCGCGTCGGCGGGGTACGGCTTAACGAAAAAACGCGCATCCTGTGGCAAATCCAGATCCGGGAGAAGCATCTGTCCGGAAACGACAACAATCTTGATTGGCGGCCAGCGATCACGCACTGCGCGTGCTAACTTCGCTCCATCCATACTCCCAGGCATGTTGATGTCGGTGAGCACCAGAGCAATATCTGAACGCGATTCAAGAATAGCTATGGCCTCGTCGGCATCAGCGGCTTCCACGGCAGTGAACCCAGCCTCAACTACAATATCCGTCGTAAACATCCGTAAAAGCGGATCGTCGTCGACGACCAGAACGATGCGCGGCGGGGTAGATGCGCATGGAATTGCTGCATGGTCTTTCAATGAGAAAGCCCCAAGCACGATTCCGGCTCCGGTCCGGTCATAGCTCGTTCATTCCACATCTCAGACATTCGCAGGAAATGCGCCCTCAAATCTGGGGTTTCAGCCTCTTCGGCCAAGTACTTGCAATCTGCCTCCTGACGCAGGCATTCCAATTGATATTTTCTCAGATCGTCCGATGCAGACATTGCACACCTCTGTCGAGGTGAGTGACTACACACTTCGGAATGGCGTGTCGGTGGTCCGCACCACAGAGGAAGCAAATGAAAATAGACGGGGCGTGCGGTTTGCGCCGATACGCTGAGCGGAGCCGATGCGAAACTTCCCGCCGTGTGTAGGTTGATCCCAAAACCCCAAAGTCAGTGGCCACTGTTTGATCGAAAAAGTGGCCGCGGCCGAAAATCTCGAAGAAAGAGAAAAGATGAAAGCGCCTGCCTGCATTGCGTATTCCTAAGGTTCCGTAGAAAGCTCACGGAAGATTTGAAACCGGCGACGGCGCCTCGCTTCAGACAACCTCAGGCTGATTCATTCAGTCTGCGAAACACCCCCGGCAGAAGATCCGGAAGATCCTCGGCAATGAGACCAGGGCCGAACTCGTTGGCCGCGGCGCCGTGAAGCCAGACTGCAGCGGCAGCGGCAAGAAACGGCGGCATACCTTGCGCCAGCAGCCCAAGGACCATTCCGCTGAGGACGTCGCCTGAACCCGCGGTGGCGAGCGTCGAAGGTGCGTTAGCGTTGACGACGGCTCGACCATCCGGTGCCGCGATCACGGTATCAACGCCCTTCAAGACGATGACTGCGCCGCTGCGACACGCGGCGGCTCGTGTGCGACTAAGCTTGTCACCGCTTGGCTCGAATAGACTACGGAATTCACCGTCATGCGGTGTCAAAATGCAAGGTCCAACGATCGCACGATCGAGAGACGCAGGATCGTCCTTAAAGGCAGAGAGCGCATCAGCGTCAAGCACCGTGGGTCGACCAGTTCGCAACGTGGCCAGCACCCGGGCGCAGGTATTCTCGCCCGTTCCAGCGCCTGGGCCAATCAGCAGCGCCGAGATCCGACGATCATCAAGCAACCTTTCAAAATCTTCCGAGGAAGTGAGCGGCTGAACCATGACGCTGGTCAGCGAAGACGCATAGATCGGAAAAGCCTCTTCTGGCACAGCGATCGTCGTCAGTCCCGCGCCAACGCGGGCCGCAGCACGGGCCGCAAGCCGAGCAGCGCCAGTCATCGGATAGCCTCCGGATATTAACGCGTGCCCACGGGTATATTTGTTGCCACCATCATTTGGCTTCGGTAGATGCGATACCCACAAGCAGGGATCGTTTTCAAAGGAATCTGGGACGATCTCCTCAAGAACAGACGACGCGATACCGATATCGGCGACTACGACTTCTCCGCACATTAGCCGACCCGGCAATAAAAGATGGCCGGGTTTCTTGCGAAAGAAGGTCACGGTCAGCAATGCGGGAACGGCACCCATCACTTCGCCGGTATCGCCCATCAAGCCGCTCGGCACATCGATTGCTGTGATTGGTAGTTGCGCGCGATGTGCAGCATTCAAAGTTTCTAAGGCTGCTCCCGCAATCGAGCGGCTAAGGCCAGCGCCAAAGATCGCATCGACCACAAGCCCCGCTCCTTCGAGCGCCACCGGCATCATCGGTTCGATTGTTCCGCGCCATCGCTCCGCATGATACCGGGCTTCGCCTGCCAAATTATCGCGCAAACCGAGCATGGCAACGCGAACAGGCCATCCGGCATTGACGAGGTTAAGAGCGGTGACGAAGCCATCGCCACCGTTATTGCCCGGACCGCAAAGAACAATAACGGGCTGTATCTTCCACCGACGCAAGATCTCACGTGCGACGGCTCCCCCAGCACTCGCCATCATATCGATAGCTGGTGTGCCAGCGGCAACCGTTACACGATCGGCTTCGGCCATCTGGCGAACGCTGAGCAGCGCAGTTTGGCCGTTCATCCTATCTATCAAACTGGACTTTTCCGTTTTGCATCAGTCCACCGCGTAGTGAGCCAAATTAACGCGCGCAACTTAAATCGGATCATGCTGAGCAATATGTCTTCCTATACTCATCGTAAAAGATCTTCTCGATTTGAACAAATAAAGCTTCTGCGTTTTCAAATTAGACATCGCATTCCCAGCAACGAACCCGAAGTGGACTTGCTACTAATTATATCGCCGCCCATTTAGATGCTCGCATCTACAGCGCGCGTCTGCTTACTGAGTCTCGCTGGGTTTGTCGTGCTCATGGCTTTCAGCTTCGGCCGCAGCGCAGTCGTCAATGCCGTGGCATACGCTCCGATAATACCAGGTGCCTGCCGTGATGGAACCTAAAACCATTACAGCAAGCACGATGAGCCACCTTCGATCGAAGTTCTTCATTTTTTTGCTTTTCTATCGACTCTAACGTCGCGAAATTCCTCTGGTCCTTTGAGCAGACGCCGCTTTCGGGTGGCCTGTTCTTCCGGATGCGCTGAGCTATCCACAAGCCGGTCGATTTGAACGGCCGCCAAATCCCGGGCAGTTGGCGCACCGTCTTTCATAGCTCGGCGGGCAATCTTTGTACTTCCAATCCCGATCTCGACTAGGCGTCGAATAGCATCGGAGACTGTAGGAATGGGCTTTTGTTTTGCTCTCCATTTCTCGACAGCTTCTAGCATCGTGTTGTTAAATCCGATCACTTTCTTCACAGGGTAGAGTTCTGGCCTCGGCATTTTACCTCGATTTTTAACGAATATGCGTTATTAAATTCCACATATTTCGCATATACGTTATTTTTGCCCGCCAAGCAATCGGCCAGCTGACCTGCCCGGGGCTTTTTTGAACTAAGCTTTGCGCGAGATTTATCTTCGAACGCTCAGCTTGCATTCCATAACC
>JBBRGE010000269.1:0-3977 GCA_038241045.1 Hyphomicrobiales bacterium
TGGATGCGCGGCGCACCCCAAAGCAAATTCTCCGTGCTCATCTGCCGGATCAGCGCGCGCAATTCTGTCTCGATCTGCGGTCGCCCTCCCCGTCGACACGATTTCCAACGCCAATAGCGGCGAAAGCCGGCCCGATGCCAACGCAACAGCGTTTCGGGTCGAATAATCACGAGAACCGGAAGGATCGACGGGAACCAGCGATAGAGCTCGACCAAGAACCAGCGGTCGTGGTTCGTGAGGCGAGCCCGGCCCTTCAACTTGCGTCGCAAGACGATCAGCTGATGTCGAAGCACTGCATTCTCCGCCTCAAGCCGGATGTTCGACTTGAATGGCGAGGCCAGCACCGCCAGAACGAAGCAGATCAGCGCGATCATCGCGCCAACTTAGCCGATTCTATCATTCGATAAACCTGGATAGGGTTTTCGGTACACACAATAGACGGGAACCAGTGATATAGCTGGACAAAGAACCAGCGATCGCTGTTTGCGAGTGGACACGGCCACGCAGCTTGCGCCGCAAAACAATCAACTGATGTCGAAGCACCGCGTTCTCAGCCTCAAGCCGCATCTTCGACTTGAACGGCGAGGTCAAGACGGCCAGGACGAAACACAGAAGCCCGATCATTCCGCCAGCTTAGGTGATTCCGTCACGTCATCAACACGGATAGAGTTTTCGGTACACACAGGGCTGCACATTGCTGGCAAGCTCTGCAAGGATCTGATCGCGGACCTCGATAAGTTTGATTCAAAGGACTCGGCCCAAAGGAGAAGGCCAGTCTGGCCATCAATGAGCCGCGCGTTGACTTTTGCGGAATACGCGCTAGTGAAAATTCTCGTTTTGAATAAGCCGGATGCTCCGGACATCGAGCAAGTGAGCGCCCCAACCTCTTTTTGCCATCGTGGTCGCCAGCGTTGGGGCGACCAGCAGAAATATCGCTGTCATCGCAACAGGCACGGCGCTCATCCAATCCAGACGGACCGGCGTCAATTCCTCGACGCTGTCAACATATGGTCCGCGTCGGGTTAGCAAAAATTCGCACTCGCGGATGACGTCTAGTCGCGTGCCGCCCCGCAGCGCGCATCCAAGCAGCGCCTGCATCGCCAGATGCGTCCGTACGCCGGCGCTGCTGTCCGGAGCGGTCGGTGGCGTTTCTCCTTGCGAGACCTGAAGCAGCAATTCAACGAGATTGAGGCCGGCGAGATACGCACTCATCGGTTCTACTAGCCGTGGATTGCAGTCGATATAAATGGGCGAAATGCCCTCATTCGGTAGAATATAATCAACCGAAAGCGCACCGTGCCAGCCTAGCCGTTCTCCGATTGTTGCAACGTGGGTTTGCACATCCGGCCGCCGTACACTTTCCTTGATTGCATCACCGCCGCCAGCACCGGCGGCAACCTCCCGATAAGCGTGAAACCCGCGCAATTTGCCGCGGCAGAAAATCGATTGCGCATGTTCGACTGCGCCCGCGACGAAATTCTGCACCAGCACCTCGTCCGCGAACGCATCATTCGCGTTGAGGTCTTGCAGGGCCCGAGCCAAACCGGCGTGATCGTCCACAATCCAGATGCCGCGACTTGCAGTCCCGATCGAGGTTTTGACAACGCAGGGAAATCGAACGATGTCGCTCAGTTCGTCGGCGGATTTCGCGAAATGGGTTGCTGGCTGCGGTAGGCCCAACTCATCGAGTAGGCGGCTGAATCCGGCCTTGCTGTGCGCGGTGCGGTAACTATCAAAACTAGGCAGCGCGATACCGACACCTGCTCGGAGCCGTTGTTGCACACGGGCAAACAGAAATCCTTGCTCGTGAATTGGAAGCAGCACATCGAATCTTCGCGTGGCCAATAGCTGCTCGACAAACGACAAGAATCCCGACGGATCGTCCCGAAGCCCTGGACAACGATGAAATTTTCTGACAAATCGCGAAAACCTTGCCAGGCAATACGAAGCCGGATCGCAGACTTCGACCATATGACCCGCAAGTCCCAATACGGTGATGGCCTCCCGCGCGGATGTGCTCGAGCCTTCGGAAAGAAGAACGCGGAGCTGTTTTGGAACATGCGGAGTGGTCATGCTCTGGTTCTGCGTTTGTGCCAATCTAGAATGCAAAGTCACCGATAGCCGTCTGATGAACAAGTACAATCTCTTCGTTCTTAAAGTATTGAAAGCTTGGACCGATCCAAGGCAAAAGAATTCCAAGACCATCCACCATCGCGGTTACGGCAAGTTCGTCGTGGATGGCGATATAATCAAGCTTGGGCACCGGCCGCCTTTGGGACGGCGCTCGGCCACGAAGCGTCAGTCTGGCAGGACCCCCGCTACCAGCGAATCCTCACGAGGGCTATCCTCTGGTCTATGCGAAAGTCGCTCTAGGAGTCGAAAGGCCCATTTTGGAAAGCAATACGTCCGACTTGAGTCTGTTATGCGCGACTACGCCACTATCCACCGCGACGGAGAACGAATCCTGATGGCCGGTAAACCGAATGCGCGAGTCGGTTTTTCCACCAGCCGCTTTCTGAGTCATGGCGGGGAGATGAGCGATCCGGCGAACTTTTTATATGAGACCAAATAATCTCAACGCCATAAGCAAAGGCGAGCCCAAAGATAATTAGACCGCCGTATAAGACGATTATCACCCATATTTTCAGCAAAGGTAATCTTACTCGATCCCACATAGTAGGCAAAGGGACCTTGCGCAGGAATTGTTGAAACTCGCGCTCGTCATCCAAGCTGAACCGAAACTCGTCAGACTTTTCTTTCACAGAAATAACCAACCCTGATGGATATAAAATCAGGGTGCTGTGCTTGAAATTGTTAGAAGGATGATAGAGCCAAAACGTCTCAACAAATTCTGAATGCAAGTCGGGAACGTATCCTTTTTGGACGAGGGCATGCAGCCGCTGAAATACTTTCGTGGTTGCCGCTTCGCAACGCATATTCTCATCTAACCGCTCAACCCAATCGCTGCCCTCATCCGCTTTCATGTTTGGATCCCGTCACGGGTTTCTATTTGCCCTTCATCTTGCAGCCGTCGCGTGAACGGCTCTACACGCGCCCTTATCGTTCGCACTAACCGGACCTAAGGCTGGTAATCTTGTAGGTCCATGATCGAGTCGCGCCATTCAGCGGCGGCAGGTTATTAAATTTGAGCGCATAGGAGCTGAATGAACGCACCTGACCAGCAGGTACAGGTGCGCTTGCGCTGGTGCTCTCTTGTCCGACGACCCGGCAATTTTGATTCAGACAATCGGTCAACACGACCTCAAAATACATGGTGCCGAGCTGATAAGCAGAATTGTTGGTAACCACCCCCTCTAAAATGTAGTCGGAAAGTCCGTAACTCGCCTTTTTGAACTTCACGTCGTCCACTTTCAAGTCAGTCGCTTTGATGGCTGTAGCCGCAAAGCGTTCCTCTGCCGCCTGTTTGGCTCTGTATTGTTCGCTACTTTTGTTCGACGAATCGATGAGCCACCAAAAGCCGCCGGCTATCAAAATGATCGCGACGATAACGAAATTACGAAAGGCCGGAGATGACACCATCCCGGCGATGATCAGGCCGACTACAAACAGACCGATCAAAAAATGGATCATAGGCGCGCTCGACGATACAGTAGATTGAGCATTCCAGCCTTCGTCCTTCCGGCAAGCCAATTCCGATCATTCCGCAACCTAGGGACGAGAGCAAGGGTTACCGCAGCAGCGTCGGCCTGTTCGCTAGGGTAAGACCTTTGACCCGTCCTACGAACCGCCGTTGGGTTGGAGCGTTCCCGAAAGCGGCGGGCATGGCGGCCTAGTTTTCTGATAAACGATTGCTCGATTAATGTGCCGGCAAACTGCAAACGGTTCGCGGGGGATATTATCGATGCGCATAACTCAAATCGCATTATTTGCAATAATCGTATGGCTACATTTTCCGGGGGTGTCACATGCCGAAATCAGAAGTGTCCTTTTGCTTCCGCCGCACATGCCGAGCGCGA
>JBBRGE010000270.1:0-3969 GCA_038241045.1 Hyphomicrobiales bacterium
ATGGCCGGGTTGCCGATCATGAAGACGACCCTAAGAGGCGCGCTCTGAACTCAACCTGAAGTGCCGTGACAGCTTCCGTTCATCTGCGTGACGTTTCTGTTATTTTGCGGTCGTGATGCAGCGCGTCAAATTGGGGAGAAATCTGCAAAAAGCATGGGAATGTTTGAACCGTGCCCGTGTTCTTAAAGACAACTAGGTGTAGGCTGGACCGAACCATGGGGGATTCCGCAATGAGCAGTTCGACACAAAAGCAAATCGCGTTGGCGCTTCTGATTTCCGCAACGTTCTCCGCGGCCTCGTTCAGCGCGGTCTTCGCAGCCGGCGGCGTCGATCCCACCCCGGCACCGGTTACGACGCCTCCATCGGCCACTAAGGCTGCGCCGGCGACCACGACGAGCGCACCCGCTAAACCCGAAGCCGAGAAGAAATCCTGGTGGCAGAAGAAGGATGACAAGAAATCCTCGATCGACGATCCGGCTTTCCTCAACGGCTATCGCGAGGCTTATGCGGCGATCTATGAGCGCAACGATTATGCCGCCGCGATTCCGCAGCTTCAGGCGCTCGGTCAAAATGACCGCGCCGATGTCGCCAATCTGATTGGCTATTCCTATCGCAAACTGGGCAAATTCGACCTCGCCAGCGCCTGGTACGAGCGCGCGCTGAAGGCCGATCCGAACCACGTCCGCACCTGGCAATATTACGGCCTTTGGCAGATTGAACAGGGCAACCGTGAACAGGCGCTCTATCACCTGCGCAAGATCGAACAGATCGCAGGCAAAGGCACCGAGGAATATCGCTCGCTTGCCGCCGCCCTGACGACCGGTCGAACCATTTACTGAGCAAAGCCGTTTTAATTTTGCAGAGCCGGCGCCCGTCTTACGATTGGCGCCGGATGCGTTTGGTTAATCCGCCGCCGCGTGATTGCGGCGCACCTCGACAACAACCGGCAAGGTCGTATAGACCCACGCATCCGCGCGGACTGCGTAAACAACCGATATCCCGATGACCACGCCGAACAATTATAAGCGCATCGCCTTCGTGGCTGGCCCGAGCGCCGAAGCGCAGCAGGCGCTTGCGCAACTGGTCGCAGCCTACGGCAATCGTCCGCCCAACGAGGCCGACGTGGTCGTGGCCCTCGGCGGCGACGGACTGATGCTGCAGACGCTGCACGCGCATATGCATTCCGGCATTCCGATCTATGGCATGCACCGCGGCACCGTCGGTTTCCTGATGAACGAATTCAGCCCCGTCATGCTGGCCGAGCGTCTTGATGCCTCTAAGGTCACCGTCATCAATCCGCTGCTAATGCGCGCGACCGATCGTCACGGCAAAGTCCATATCCATCACGCCATCAACGAGGTTTCGCTGTTTCGCCAGAGCCATCAGGCAGCACGCCTGCGGATTCTGGTCGATGAGCGAGAGCGCATGGCGGAGCTGATTTCCGACGGCATCATGGTGGCGACGCCGGCGGGCTCGACCGCTTACAATCTATCGGCTCAAGGTCCGATTCTGCCGATCAACGCCGCGCTGCTGGCGCTGACGCCGATCAGCCCGTTCCGCCCTCGCCGCTGGCATGGCGCGCTGTTGCCCAACACGGCCTTTGTGGTGATCGAAGTTCTGGAATCCGACAAACGTCCGGTCGCCGCCGTCGCCGACCATGACGAGGCGCGCGATGTCGTCCGCGTCGAAGTCATCGCCGACAAGACCATCTCGATCCGGATGCTGTTCGATCCGGGCCATAGCCTTGAGGAACGGATTCTCAGCGAGCAATTCGGGTTCTAAGGCGCCCCCAAGGATAACCATTCCTTAACGGCAGCAGCATATAGTTAACGGCGCGTGTACCTTTCCGGTGCGCCGTTCGGGCTGTCCATGTTCCGTATCGATTTCAACAAGCTGCGATTTCTGGTGTGCGACGACAACGCGCATATGCGCCGTATCCTGCGCACCCTGCTGCATTCGTTCGGCGCGCGCGAAGTCTATGAAGCCGAAGACGGCGCCACCGCGCTCGAAATGTACAGCCATTACGTTCCCGACATCGTCATCACCGATTGGTCGATGCCGATCTTCGACGGCCTTGAACTCGCGCAAATGATTCGCCAGCCGGATGGCGCGGGTAACCCTTACGCTCCGATCATCATGCTCACGGGGCATTCGGAGAAGCGCCGCGTCATGATCGCACGCGATGCCGGCGTTACTGAGTTTCTGGCCAAGCCGATTTCGGCGAAAGGGCTCTATCAGCGCATTCTCAACGTGGTGGCCAACCCGCGTCCCTTCATCAAGACCAAAAACTATTTCGGTCCCGATCGCCGTCGCAATACCAACAACACCTATATCGGAGTCGAGCGCCGCAATGGCGGCGACGCCGAGGTGGTCCAGCAGCCGTCATTGCTGGATAAAGCCCGCGTCGCCGGATAGGAACGGTCATGGCCAGCAACAAAGCAGCCGGGATTACGGTCGAGACTTTCGCGGATTACCAGATCATCACCCAGCCCAACCCGCTGCGCAAATTGATGCGCCGCGTGGACGAGAAGGACAAGGACGACCCGATTGCGCGCGCCGAGAAGGCACTCGCCTCTCTCTCCGGTGAATTCAAGGGCTGGATGCTGGCGGAATGCGAACGGCTTAGTGCCGCGCATGTCGCGATCAAGGCCGGCGGCATGAACGCGCAAAACCGCGAGGAATTGTTTCGCGCCGCGCACGACATCAAGGGCGACGCCGCGACGTTCGGATATCCCACAGCTGCGGCAGCGGCCGAGAGCCTGTGCCGGATCATCGAGCATTCGCCGGATCTGGTCGCGGTCCCCGACGAACTGATCGCACATCATGTCAACGCCATTCACGCGATCTTCCGCGAACAGTCGCGGATCGAAGCCATCGGCATGGCAGACGAATTGAGCAAGCGGCTGCGCGGCCTCGCCGACGAATTTCTGATCGCCGTCAACAAGGACCGCCCCGAGCATCTCGAGGCCGTCCTGTCGCCGGGCATCGCCCCGGTCGATTGATTTCCGATTGAATTTTTAGAAAGCGCGCTGGTTACGCCGCGATCGAGTGATCGTTGTCCTGGCGGGCGGAGCTGTTGAAGCTTGCATAATCGTCGAACACCGGTTCGAGACGCCTGTCCCAAACCATGTCTTCTTCGATTTGATCCTCAGCTTCTTGAAGTTCAAGAACCTGCGGCTCGTCGTCGTAGAACTCGACGCATTCGAGAGGCTCAGCAATGAAAGCGTCGTCCGCCGCGTAGGCATGCTCGTCGTCATCGTAGAGAGTCTGAACATTCGCCTGCGCAACAAGCTCGTCGCAATACAGCCGGGCTTCCTCGCGCGCGGACTCGGTCGCAAAACGCCGCAGCAGAATGAGAAGCGACTCGGCCGCCTGCGATGGACCCTGCTCGCATTGGGTTAGAACACGCTCGACCATGCGGCGGCGCAGTCGTGTCGCTCCGTCCACAGTGCCTACGAAACCAATTTCATGGCTGGCATCGAGCGCCGCGCGGAACGCCGGGTACGTTGATTTAGGCAGGCCCGCTTTTTCCAGTAACGCGTTCAGGCTGACTGCGCTGCGATCGTGAATCAGAGCCGACACGCGAGAGCGCGCCAAGCCCGACAATTCAACCAGCGCCTCTTCAAACAAATCAGCGTTCCCCGACAGCAGCGCGCGCAGCACAATCCCGGGGGTGAGCTGTCCAGTGCTGCGCAGGTGCTTGATGAGTGCCGTCATGTCATCGCCGCGCGATTTGGCTGCGACGTTGACGGTCGAGCGTTCCAGCGCTTCGGTCGTGACGCGATGGGCGCGATCAGGGTTCAGCCATTGGCGCGCGGTGACGAAATGCGCCAGCGTGCTCGACAAACGTTCTGCCAGCGCAAGACGTGCCGTCGCAGGAAGATCGTCGAGTGCGAGAAGCGCTTCGCGAATTGCTGCCAAGTGACCATGGCGTTCGACAATGCGGTCGAGTGAGAACGGCGCAAGTGC
>JBBRGE010000271.1:0-3965 GCA_038241045.1 Hyphomicrobiales bacterium
CGTTGTTGTTCAGCCAATGCGCGAGGCGATGCGCCTGAATGGCATGGAAGCCCTTGAAGTAGAGCAGCGCGTCGATGAAACGCGACACCGCTGGATCGCGGTCATACACCGCAACGAGGTCGGCGCGGAACGCATTGCCCAAATCAGAATCGGCCTGCAGCGCGTCGTTGTAAGCCTGCCGGATCAGATCGCCCGACAGCGCCGAATGGTCGAGCCGCTCGGAGATGCGATGAACGACGGCGTCTTCGAGACGATCATGATGCAGCACCGACGAATAGATGAAGGTCGCCAATTCGGGTTCACGCCGCACGATGTCCTCGGCCTCGTCGCGGATGCGCGTCCAGACCGGATCGACGGTCGAGAGTGACGGCTTCTGATCGTGATGGTGCTGGGCCATGGGCTCTGAGTCCGGCTGATTGCGTCGTTGACGCTACCACATAATGAGGAAGTGCAAGCCCGCAATGGCCATCACGGTTTACGGGAGAAAGTTATTCTCCACCGAGTAGTAAAATATTCTCCGCGAAATCACGCTCGTTTTGCCAGAAATTCCAGCACGCCGTCTTTATAGACACGGTCGCCGACGGCCCGCATGTGATCGCGGTTCGGAATATCGAGCACCTGCGATTCCGATATGATCTCGCTTAATTGTTGCGCCGAACCGGCAACATCGTCGGTGGTGCCGACCGCAATCAGCGTTGGCACTTGAATGGCGGCGGCTTCCTCGCGCGTCATCAAGCGGCGCGACCCGCGCAGACATGCGGCCAGCGCCCTGCGATCGGAGCGGGTCTGGTCTGCGAATGCCCGAAATGTCCTCCCCACCGGATCGGTCACGTCATCGAGCGAAGCTGCCTCCAAAGCGCTCGCGACATTCTCGCCCGGCCCGCCGCCGACGATCATCGTCATGCCGATGCCGCCCAAGATAGCCGAGCGAACGCGCTGCGGATCGTTGAGCGCGATATAGGCCGCGATGCGCCCGCCCATCGAATAGCCCATCAGGTCGGCGCGTTCGATTTTCAAATGGTCCATCAGCGCGCGCGCGTCGTCCGCCATGATGCCGATGCTGTATTGCTCGGCATCGTAGAGCTTGGACGAGCCGCCATGGCCGCGATTGTCGAGCGCGATCACGCGATAACCGGCTTTGGTCAGCGTCGAGACCCACAGCGGATAAACCCAGTTGACGTTCTTGCTCGATGCGAAACCGTGAATGAGCAGGATCGGATCGCCCTCGCCTTCATCCAGATAGGCAATTTCAACGGAGCCGTTGTGAAAACTCGGCATTGATCAGTCCATTTGGGGGGAAGTAATGAGGAGGCGGAAGTTAGTTGGGATTTGTGTAGCGAGCCATCCGTCGCGACCCGGTTGAAATAATGGCAACAATTAAAATGTCCAATCCGTCATTGCGAGGAGCCCTAGCGACGAAGCAATCCAGTCGTTCTTTTTTTAGCGCTGCTGGATTGCTTCGCTTCGCTCGCAATGACGTGGGGTGAGTCATGCTTGAGCTTGAGCCAGCGCAAGTTCGCGCCGTGCGCGCTTCAATTTCTTTCGTTGCAAATGGGAATAAGTCAGCCGCTCCGTCGTGGCTTTGATCGATGCGAGAAATCCGATCAGCGCCAGACACGCGCCGAACACCCACCACGCCAGATTGAATGCACCCGCCGCGAGCAACAACGCGCCGCGTCCCAGCACCTTGATGATCGCGCGGGTCTGGCTGCCTTTCTTCTCTGCGAGCTTGGCCGCGCGGGCGACATCGGCAGGACCATCCGCAATGCGCAGCACATCGAGCGCGCCCTTGGTGCCGGCTTTCTCCGCGACACGTCCGGTATCCTTCGCAAGCCGCACCAATGCTCCGGCCTTCTCGGCCTTGAACGCGGCCTTGACCGCGCTGATGGTCTGGACGGGACGTGCGATGGAGGCGTCTGCCACAGCTTTTTGTAACATTGGCGTATCGACCACGCCGCGCGCCGAACGTCCGGCCCATTCGGTCAGTCCCGCGCCGAGACGTCCGACCTTGCGCGCATCTTTCACCATGGTGAGACCGGCCCGCACCGGCACAACCCCGCCGACTGAGACATAAGTCGCCGCCGTCACAGCAAGACCGACGGTCGCCAAACCGAGCACCAGTTTGTCGGCGTCCTCGCCCATGGCCAGCCGCTTGCCCTCGCGGATCACATCGCGAATGTCACCGAACACGAACAGATCGCCCGTCACCGTCCCCGACAGGCTGGCGACATCGTCGGCCTCGCCGGTGATGAGACCTTTGACGAAACGCCGCGCGGTATTCGAAGCCGAATTCTCCTCGGCCACCGCCGCATCGACCTTCGCGGCAACATCGGCCGCAACGGGAGCGTGGTTATCCTTGGCGAGATCCGTGAAACTCTTGGCCAGATCGGCGTCGTTGGCCTTTAAAGCGTCATCCACGTTCCGGCCGATTGCATCTGAATCGTTCCTCAAGGCGGAATTTATCCGCATGTCGGACAATGCAATTGGATCGTCCTGCGCCAGCAGCAGTGTCCCGGCGTCACGGGCATGCGGCCACAGCACGACAAACGCCGCAGCGGAAACCGCCACGCCCGCGAGAGCCATCCCTGTTCGCCATCCCGACTTCATACTAAAGCGCTATCCGAGTTGCCTGTCGTCACCTTGAATAAATGGTATCGCCGCAATTGCGACACAACCTCCCCAACCAAAGAAGGGCTTTCCCAAGGCGGCGGATTTGTGTCGAATCTCAACATGTCGGGCGCGCTATCTAATTCGCTTCAACCCGATAAGATCGAATCGGCGTCGCGCTTTTGGACGCCGATGCCGCTGGAATTTGGAATTTAAGGCAACTCGCTATGTCCGATCACGTCGTCCCTCACTTCCAGAACGATGCAGGCGTCGCCATCATCGAAATCGGCTCGCGCGAATTCATGTGCGTCGGGGCCATTCCGCCGTTCGATCATCCGCATGTGTTCCTCGACCTCGGCAACGACAACGAAATCATTTGCCCCTATTGCTCGACGCTGTTCCGCTACGCCGCCGATCTCGGTGCCGGTGAAGCGCGGCCGCCCGAATGTGTATTGAAAGACAAAGTGGCCTGACCGCGCCAGCGATTCACCAAATCATACTTTAGAGTGCCTTTTAAAATCTGAACTGCGCTATGGAAGTTGCCGCAGGGGCAATTTCCGTTCGGGGGACAGCGGCGCGCCGTGGCAGCATCTCGAAATATCGTCATTGCAGGCGCCGGCATCGGCGGCTTGACCGCAGCGCTGAGCATCGCCGCGCGCGGTTTTCGTGCCATCATCATCGAGCGCGCCGAGAAACTGGAAGAGGCCGGTGCGGGTTTGCAACTGTCGCCGAACGCCAGCCGCGTTCTGATCGATCTCGGCCTTGAGAAACACCTCGCGCCTTACGTCGTCGCGCCCGATGCGATTTCTGTGAACTCTGCGCGCACCGGCAAGGAACTGACCCGAATCCCGCTCGGCACCGCCGCCACCGCGCGTTACGGCGCGCCATACTGGATTATCCGCCGCGCAGATCTGCAATCCGCGCTGCTGGCGCGCATCTCCGGTCATCATGACATCGAACTGCGGCTCGGCTGCCAATACGAGGACGTCGCAAGCTACGCCAAAGGCGTCACCGTCGTTCAGCGTCGAGGCTCCGCGCGCGAGCAGGAACCGGCGCTGGCATTGATCGGTGCGGACGGCGTGTGGTCCAGCGTGCGGCATCAGATACATCCGGAGACACTACCCCAGTTCACCGGCCGCATCGCATGGCGCGGCACGGTCGATGCCAGGCAATTGCCGCGTGAGTTCAACGCCAGGCGCGTGCAGATATGGATGGGACCAAACGCACATATCGTTGCCTACCCAATGAAAGACGGTCAGCGCATCAACGTCGTTGCCATCACCGCGGGACAATGGAACAGGCCCGGCTGGAGCGAACCCGGCGATGTCACCGAAATCACCAGCAGATTCTCGCCGCCG
>JBBRGE010000272.1:0-3955 GCA_038241045.1 Hyphomicrobiales bacterium
CGCACGACATATTTCTTTACCGAAATCTCCTTGGTAGCCATGATCCTCTCCGTCGCTCGCGTCCCGACGGAATCGAATCACAAAAAACATGCCCTTTCAATCTAATTGAAGCGGCCGACTAGTTGGCGTAGCGCGCCGTCAAATCCCGTGAAATTTTTGAACCCTCTTCGAGATAGCGATTGATCGCGACCGTGGCTGCCGGCGTGCAGGTCCGGTAGGTCTGTTGGAAGCCGTTATAGCCGCGGTTGAAGCTCGCGATCATTCGGGTGCGGCGATCGCCCGACGGCGTTTCCGCATCGACCAGCGCCTGCATTTCGCCGCGCCATTTCTGGCCTTCATTGGTTCCGCAAATTCCACGCAAATAATGTAGCGCGCCGAGAATTTCGGCCAGCCGCTGCAGGTCAGCGTCGAATGGCGCGGCCGCGTCCGAAACTGCTGGCGGTGGCGCAGGCGCTTGAACAGGAGCGCGCACTTGTGGGCGGGGTTGCGGTTGCTGCTGATCCGGGAAAAAAAACTGCGCGCGCGCCGAGGCAGAACCGGCCAATAAAGCCAGCGCTAGAAAAAGGGATGTGGTGGGCCTGCGCATGAAGGTCGCCATATGCCTGCTCAAGGAGGGAGACGCAAGGCACCAGCAGTGCCGAAGGCTGTGCAAAGGGCCGTTACGCGCCCACGATTTTGCAGGCAGCTGCGATTGTTGCTTCCAGTCCGTGGGTGATTGGGAGACTGCCCAGATGGCGCGGCACCAACCATTGTGCGTCGTCCAGCTCGTCGTTGAGGGCGACCTCGTTGGCGGCCCACCGCGCCGCAAAAGGCAGGATCACGAAATGGCCGTGACCTCCGGTCTTGGCCGGCAGGGCCTCGCGGAATCCTGCAAGACCGATCGTCTCGATTATAAGTCCGGTTTCTTCGAATACCTCGCGGGCAAGTGCTCCAACAAGGCTCTCGCCAAACTCCACCCTACCGCCCGGAAACGTATAGAAGCCCTTCGAAGGTTCGCGGGCGCGGCGCACCAGTAGGATTTTGCCATCGCGGAAAATTCCCGCACTCACGGCAAGCTGCGGGCGATCGTAAGGCGCGCCGGTCACCCGCTTATTGCTTCATGATGGAATCGACGTCGGCCGAATTGCCCGAGCCGTTGATCATCGAGCCGGCAAGCGTCACCAGCGGTTTGACCCAGCCGGTGGCCTGCTGTGCGAGTATGGCGCGAGTGCGATCTTGCTTGGCATCGCGCATCGCCGCACCCACCGCGGTCAAAATCGACGTCATCGTGCCGGTGAGCTTGTCGAATCCTGCCCGCAAGGCGGGTTCTGTCGAATCATAGGCGCCGATCGCAAGTTCCCGCGCCCTGAAATTCGACGCTGCGAAATGCTCACGATAGCTCCTCGGCTGCCAGTCGAGGAAATCCGCCGCGCATTCAGGCATGTCCGGAATCAATTCCAGAAGCATGATCGCCTCGTTGAAATGATTCAGGTAATCCGTCGCGAGGCCCGTATTTGGATTGATATTGGCGTCCAGCAACGCTTGGTGGCGCGCCTCAATGCTGGGGAGTCCAGCATCGTCGGCGTCGTCGTTATTCCCAAGAGGTGTGTTTGAAGCGGCTGGTCTCATCGCCGCCAGTGTTTACATTCATGGTTAAGAGGGTCTGAACGGGCCTGGTCTTTCAGGGGTATTCGCGGAAAAATTCACATGTGCGGTCGCTTCGTCATTACCTCGTCGCCGGAGGCGCTGCGTAAACTGTTCGGTTATGCCGATCAGCCGAACTTTCCGGCGCGCCACAACATCGCGCCGACCCAGCCAGTGCCGGTGGTTATTCTGGAGAACGGGGAGCGCCGGTTCCGTCTGATGCGCTGGGGCCTGCTGCCGTCATGGGTGAAGGATCCGAAAAAATTTGCACTGGTTTTCAATGCGCGTTCCGAGACGGTGCTCGACAAGCCGGCTTTTAAAAACGCCATGAAGCGCCGCCGCTGCCTGATCCCGGCAGACGGCTACTACGAATGGCAGTCTTCGGCCAAGCGCAAGCGGCCGTATTTCATTCACGCTGCCGACAGCGAGCCTATCGGCTTTGCAGGACTTGCGGAGACTTGGATCGGCCCGAATGGCGAGGA
The DNA here is from genome assembly GCA_038241045.1 of Hyphomicrobiales bacterium. GTDB lineage: Bacteria > Pseudomonadota > Alphaproteobacteria > Rhizobiales > Xanthobacteraceae > Afipia. The sequence goes on from JBBRGE010000272.1 coordinate 2,106, forward strand.
GATGGACACGGTTGCCATCGTGACCGCACCCGCTCCGCCAGACATGAGCATTCTACATCATCGCGTGCCGGTGACGATCGCGCCAGGCGATTTCGACCGGTGGCTCGACGGCAACGCGACGGATGCCGAGGCTGCCTCCACGCTGCTGGCTTCACCGGCTCAGGGCGCGTTTGTCTGGCATGAAGTCTCAACGGCGGTAAATCGCGTCGCCAATGACGGGCCGGAGTTGATCGTGCCGATCACGGCGGAGCAGGCGGCGCTGGAGGAAGCGAATATCACGACGTCAAAAAAGAGTAAGAGAGCATCAGAAATGGCCGCACCGCAAGGAACGAAAACGCCCAAGCACTCGAGCGGCAGCGGACAGGGCTCGCTGTTCTGATTGGCTACGCGCTACGGCGTTGGCGCGCGTCCGTCGAGCCATTTGGCATAGACGATGCGTTCCTGCTCGTCGAAATCGAGTGTCTCGTAGAACGCCTGCGCATGCGTGTTGTCTGCACGCACCATCAGATTGAGCTTTTCGATCTCACGCTCGCGCAGCCACGCTTCAGCCGCAGCCATCAATGCGCGGCCATGACCCTTCTTGCGATGGTCGGTATCGACGGCCACGTAATAGACCCAACCGCGATGACCGTCGTGTCCAACCATGACGGATGCGACGATGGTGTTGCCGTCGCGACCGATGAGCACAGCCGAATCCGGTCCCTTGCGGGCGCGCTTGAAGTCGGTGTTCGGATCGTTCCATGGACGTGTCAGGTCGCACTTGCTCCATAGCGCGACGATGTCCTTGGCATCGGAATCCTCAGCCGGTGTGACGACAAGATCGCTCGCGGATGCCGTCGCTGTTTCTGTCATAGCACTTTCCCCGGATTGAGAATGTTGAGCGGGTCGAGCGTGGCCTTGATCGCGCGCATGATTTCCAGCGCGACGGGATCCTTCACATTCGGAAGTTCGTCACGCTTGAGCACGCCAATGCCATGTTCGGCGGAGATCGAGCCGTGATGTCTGGCGACGACCGCATGTACGACGTTGTTCATCTCATGCCAGCGCGCGAGATATTTTTCGGTATCCTCGCCGACCGGCTGGCTGACATTGTAGTGAATATTGCCGTCGCCGAGATGCCCGAAAGCAAATGGACGTGCGCCGGGGATCAATTTAGTCACCGCCGCATCAGCTTCCGCGAGAAACGCCGGCACGGCGGCCACCGGCACCGAAATGTCGTGCTTGATCGAGCCACCTTCGGGTTTCTGGGCGGGCGAGACGACTTCGCGCAGTTTCCAGAACGCATTGCGCTGATCAAGATTGGCGGCGATGACGGCGTCCTCGACGATCCCGTCCTCCATGCCCTTTTCAAGAATAGCTTCGATAGTGTCGCGCGCATCTTCGCGCGGCGAGGAAATTTCCATCAGCACATACCATGCGTGCGCTTGCGCGAGCGGCGCGCGGATCGACGGGCCGTGCTTGACACAAAAATCGATCGCGATTTGCGGGATCAGTTCGAAGCTCGTAAGGCTTGACGCTGCCGTGTTGCGTGACAGTTCGAGCAGTCTCAAAGCATCGGCGGGCGATGCGATGGCGGCGAATGCGGTCTCGGTGGAGCGCGGTTTTGGAAATAGCTTCAAAGTCGCGGCCGTGATGAACCCAAGCGTTCCTTCAGCACCGACAAACAGATCTCGCAGATTGTATCCGGTATTGTCTTTCTTCAGGCTGGAGAGGCCGTGCATGATGCGGCCGTCGGGCAGCACGACTTCAAGTCCCAGCACGAGATCGCGCGCCACGCCGTAAGCCAACGCCGCGATGCCACCCGCATTGGTGGAGAGATTGCCGCCGATCGTGCAGCTGCCTTCCGCGCC
>JBBRGE010000273.1:0-3951 GCA_038241045.1 Hyphomicrobiales bacterium
GGCGGGGTCAGTCTCCCCATTTATCGAACGGCGACGAAGCCCCCATATCGTCCTCCAGCGAAAAGACGGTCAGTGGCGAGGAAGTCAATGCACGTCCGTTCTCGCGGCCTGCCGAAGCACTTGAGGTCGTGCCGGGACTGATCGTCACGCAGCACAGCGGCGACGGCAAGGCGAATCAGTATTTCCTGCGTGGAGTCAATCTTGACCACGGCACGGATCTGGCGATCTCGGTCGATGACATGCCCGTCAACATGCGCACGCATGGGCACGGGCAGGGCTATGCAGATCTGAACTTTCTGATCCCAGAATTGATCCGCTCGGTCGATGTACGAAAGGGCCCTTACTTCGCCGACGAAGGCGATTTTTCTTCGGTCGGCTCGGCACACATCAACCTGATCGATCGCATCAATCGGACAATGGCGCTGACGACGATCGGCAGCTTCGGCTACCGCCGCGGGCTTGCAATCACATCGGCGAAAGCCGGTGGTGGCAATTTGCTGATCGCGGGCGAGGTGAACACCTATAATGGTCCTTGGGACAGCCCGGACAATCTGCGTAAACTCAATGCCGTTATTCGTTATAGCGAAGGCACGCGCGACAACGGTTTCACGCTGACCGGAATGGCTTATTTCAACAAATGGAATTCCACAGATCAGGTGCCGCTGCGCGAGATTACGTCTGGCCAAATCGGCCTCTACGGTGCGCTCGACCCGACCGACGGCGGCCGTTCGGATCGCTTCTCGTTGTCTGGGCGCTGGGCGCAGAGCGACAGGGATGGTTCGTCGAAAGCTAACTTCTACGCGATCAAAAGCTCGCTCGATCTCTACAACAATTTCACTTTCTTCCTCGATGACCCGGTGAACGGCGATCAGTTCCATCAGCATGATGATCGTATCGTCGCCGGGGGCAATGCGTCGCACACCTTCAATCACCATTTCGCGGGCCTGCTGATGGAAACTGAGATCGGCGTCCAAACCCGCTACGACAATATTAATGTGTCGCTTTCCAATACATTTCAGCGCCAGTTCCTGTCGGGCACGCGAAGCGATAAGGTCAAGGAAGGTAGCGTCGGCATCTTCGCGCAGAACACACTACACTGGACATCGTGGTTGCGCACCAATGTCGGCTATCGCGGCGACATCTATACAACGAACGTCAATTCGTTACTGACGCCGGCAAATTCGGGCAACGCAACGGCCACGATCGGAAGTCCGAAATTCGGCGTAGTGCTGGGGCCGTTCGCGAAGACGGAATTATTCTTCAACGCCGGCGAAGGCTTTCACAGCAACGACGCGCGCGGTGTCACGATCAAGGAGTCGCCCTCGGACGGATCTCCGGTGGATTCGTCGCCTTTCTTGGTCAAGACGCGCGGCGCTGAAGTTGGTATTCGCACGAAACTCATTGCGGGGCTGGACAGTTCGGTGAGCGTCTTCATTCTCGATACCGCGTCAGAAATCCTGTTCGTCGGCGATGCGGGCGATACCGAGCCTAGTCGTCCGAGCCGCCGCATCGGCGTGGAGTGGAGCAATCGTTACAAACCGGTCTCGTGGCTGCAACTCGACGGTGATCTCGCAGTAACGCGCGCGCGGTTTCGCGGCGACAATCCCGATCAGGCAGATGTCTTTGCCTCGCTCGCTGGATTTCCCCAGGCGCAAATCGGGAACACACCCGGCAATCGCATTCCCGGCGCGCCGAACATGATTGCGTCGGCGGGAATTCGGCTTGGTGAAAAGACGGGATGGTTCAGCGCATTGCGTTACCGCTATTTCGGGCCGCGTCCATTGACCGAGGATGGTGCGTTCACATCGCCCGCGACGGGACTACTCAACGGTCAGCTTGGCTACCGTTTCGACAACGGGTGGCGCGTTCAGCTCGACGGCTTCAACCTCACTAACAGCAATTCCGATCAAATCACCTATGCATACGGGTCGCTGCTGAAGACCGACGCGCTGTTCGCTCAATGTTTTCCGGTTCAGATTTCGCCAGCAGCCGTTTGTCAGAACGGTGTGATGGATCGCGTGCTTCATCCGGTCGAACCGTTCGCGTTACGGCTCACCGTTGCGGGTCAGTTCTGATGTCCAGTCACCTTCACCATAGGCAAGATCCGCGAGGCGGCTTCGCTGACGGGCGCTGCTGGTTGGCCCGATGCACGGCATGGCCGGCTCCGCGGCGCTGCTGGCGTTCGCGGTTTCGCAGGTCGCCAACCCGGTCTATGGGGTTTTCTACGTGATGTTATTCTGGATCGGCTCGTTGACCGGAATGGGCGCACTGTCCATCGTTATCGCAGCCCCCGTTGTTGCGTCCGCCCGTTTCCTGAGGTTGGCCAATCGGAGCCTGCAAGTTCTGGTCGGTGTCGTGATGATCGGAATTGACGTGGCGACGATCTTCACGACTGCGACTTCCTAGGACCTTTCGTTTGCATGCTGGAGATGGATTCGAATCCTCCGGCCCCAGTTTCTTTCAGCGCCATAGCCACGACTACCAGCCGATGGCCTTCGGAAGCCATGTCGCCAGCCCGGGAAATATAAAAACCAGAACAAGCGCGAGGAGTTGCATTCCGACGAACGGGATGACGCCGCGATAGATGTCGCCGGTCTTGATTTCCGGCGGCGCGACGCCGCGCAGGAAGAACAAGGCCCAGCCGAACGGCGGGGTTAGAAACGAAGTCTGCAGATTAATGCAGATCAATGTCGCCAGCCAAATCATGTCGACCTTGGCGGCAATGAAGATCGGCAGAAACAACGGGACGGCGATGTAGGAAATCTCGATCCATTCGATGAAGAAGCCGAGCACGAAGATGATGAACATCAAAAACCAGATCGCGCCTGAGGTTCCGCCTGGCACGTAAGCAAAGACATCCTGCACAAGACGTTCGCCCTGCAGTCCGCGAAACGACAACGAGAATGCCTGCGCGCAAATCAGAATGAACATCATCATTGCGGTGATGCGGGTGGTCGCGTAGGTGGTTTCGCGCAAAACCTCCCACGACATTCGCTTGCCTATGGCGGTGACGACGATGGCACCGAGTGCGCCCATGGATGCGGCCTCCGTAGGCGCTGCGACGCCACCGATGATCGATCCGAGAACGGCGCCGACAAGGGTGATCGGAGGTAATACGACGCGCACGATCTTGCCCCACAATTCGCGACGGGACATCAGGTCGCGTTCCTCTTTGGGTACTGGCGGAACCATGTCGGGCCGCAACACCCCGAGCAGCAGGATGTAGGCGCAGTAGATTCCCGATAGCATGAGTCCTGGGATCATGGCTGCGGCGAACAACGTGCCGACGGATTCATTGAGAATGTCGGCAAGCAGGATGAGAATGAGACTTGGCGGGATGATCTGTCCGAGCGTTCCGGACGCGCAGATCACTCCGCTCGCCAGCCCCTTGTCATAGCCACGGCGCAGCAGCGTCGGCAGGGTCAGCAGTCCGAGCGTGACGACGGTGGCCCCGACGATGCCCGTGGTCGCTCCCATCAGGACGCCAACGACAACGATACCCAATCCCAGCCCGCCGCGCAGGCCGCCGGCCGCGTGCGCGATGACCTCCATCAAGTCTTCCGCGAGCTTGGACTTCTCAAGCATCACGCCCATGAACACAAATAGCGGCATCGCGATTAGCGTGTAGTTCGTCACCACGCCAAAGATGCGGCTCGGCAGCAGGTTGAATAGCGAAGTACCGAAGCCGATGTAGCCAAACACGAGACCGGTCGTTGCCAGCGTCAGCGCGACGGGAATGCCGGCCAGCAGCAGCACGAAGAACGACAGCAACATCAAGACCGCGAGGATCTCATTGAACGGCATCAGAAAGTCTTTCGCCAGGCGAGGAACTGGTGGATGCCCTGCGCCAGCGATTGCAGAAACAGCAATGCGAAGCCGAGCGGGATCAATCCTTTGAGGATGTAGCGGCCGGAAATTCCGCCGGGATTGGCGGTGCCCTCGCCGATATTC
>JBBRGE010000274.1:0-3945 GCA_038241045.1 Hyphomicrobiales bacterium
TCCAGTACAGACCTGCGACGAAGTAACCGAACCCGAACCACCAGCCGCTGAGTGCGGCGGCGAGAATCCCACCAAAGCGTCCAGCGCCTGCGCCGTCGATCAGCCAGACCGCGACCGGAAATGTGAGAAACAGCACCGGCCACGCATTGAACGGCGCCATCGCCAACGCGGACAATGCTCCGCTCAGGAATGCCAAGACTGCGCGCTTCCAGCCCCAGGCGAGGACAATTTCAGATGTGATCGCGCGCAACGACGTCATTTGCTGCCTGCGCGGTCGCGGGGGGTGCCCGTCGCAGGATTTGTCGGCGCGCTTGCTGAATCTGCGGCGGCTTCGCGGCGGCGGGTTTCGCGGTGACGCAGATTGGAGCGCTCTTTGCGAGTCCCGATGCGCACACGCTTGACGCGCCGCGGATCGGCGTCGAGCACTTCAATTTCGAAATCGCGCGGCCCGGAAATAACTTCGCCGCGCACCGGTAGGCGGCCGACCTGCGTGACCAGATAACCGCCGAGAGTATCGACCTCTTCACCGGCATCGCCGGTATCGAATTCTTCTCCGATGACTGTTTTCACGTTCTCAAGGCTGGCGCGCGCATCGGCGATGAAAGAACCATCGGCTTGCTTCTCAATGGAAGGAGCTTCGTCATCGTCGTGCTCGTCGTCGATCTCGCCGACGATTTGTTCGACAATGTCTTCAATCGAAACCAGCCCATCGGTTCCGCCATACTCATCGATCACCAGCGCGATATGAACGCGTGTCGCCTGCATCTGGGCGAGCAAGTCGATCGCCGGCATCGACGGTGGGACATAAAGCGGCTTGCGCATGATACTGGCGTCCGACAGCGTCATGCTGAGATTGACCGAGCGCAAATCAAGTCCCGCAGGAAAAGGCTTTTTGCGCTTTTCATTCACCGCAGGCGCAACCTTCGCTTTCGACGTCATGAGACCGAGCAAGTCGCGGATATGGACGAAGCCTTCGGGATCGTCGAGCGTGTCGTTGTAGACGACGAGGCGCGAATGCGCGGCGCTCTCGAACAGGCTCATCAACTCGCCCAACGAAATGTCGCGCTTGACCGCGACGATATCTCCGCGTGGCACCATGATTTCGGAGATGCGCCGGTCGTGCAGCCCGAGAATGTTGCGCAGCATCGTGCGCTCGATGGTGGAGAAACTGGTCTCGCCAACCGCCGAGGCATCGAGCACAACTTGCAAATCCGCGCGCGCCGATCCGGGTTTCCATCCGAACAAAGTGCGCAACGCCCGCATCAGCCAAAGTTCGGACGACGGCCGCAGCACTTCGCCCTGCTGCACGGGGACAAGTTGCCCCGTGGCCTGGGTTGTTTCGACCTGGTCGGAATCTCGATCGGGCACCTAGTTCACCTGACCTTCAATCGCATAGGGGTCGGGAATGCCGAGTTTGGCGAGTATCTTGCGCTCCAGATCTTCCATGATGTCGGCATCGCCGTCCTTCTCGTGATCGTAGCCGACCAGATGGAGAAAGCCGTGCACGGCAAGATGGCTCAGATGATTTTCAAACGTTTTGCGTTCTGCGTCGGCCTCGGCGCGCGTCGTCTGATATGCAATCGCAATGTCGCCAAGCATGCGCGGCGCGTCCTCGTCACGAGGTCCTGTCGGCTGCAATGCCGGGAATGACAGCACATTGGTCGGCCTGTCGATGCCGCGCCAGTTCTTGTTAAGTGTTCGGATGCCGTCGTCGTCGGTGAGCATGATCGCCAGTTCGGCATCGGATGTTTCGGCATCGACCATCGCGGCCGCAGTCTCAATGGCGCGATGAATCGCGGTTTCCGCGCCGTGCTCGCGCTGCCAGCAATCGGCGGTGACGAGGATTTCGGTCTCAGGTGAATTCGATATCGACATCGGTCGCGGTTGTTGTGATTGGATTTTGCTCTCGGAATTTTCCACGAGTCAGGTCACGACTTGGGTGAACCGTTCGGCTTCGGCGCGCCTTCATAAGCGGCGACGATGCGCGCCACCAGCTCGTGTCGGATGACGTCCTGGGCGGTGAATTTAACCTGAGTAATGCCTTCAACGCCGTCGAGCAGTTTTGCGGCTTCAGCGAGGCCCGACGGCTGGCCATTCGGCAGATCGACCTGGCTGGGGTCTCCAGTGATAATCATGCGGCTGTTTTCGCCCAGCCGCGTCAAAAACATTTTCATCTGCATCGACGTCGTGTTCTGCGCCTCGTCCAGAATGATCGCCGCATTGGTCAGCGTGCGGCCGCGCATGAAGGCGAGTGGCGCGATCTCGATTTCGCCGCTTTGCAGCGCGCGTTCCACGATGCGCGAGTCCATCAGATCGTAAAGCGCATCGTAGATCGGCCGCAAATACGGATCGACTTTTTCGCGCATGTCGCCGGGAAGAAATCCGAGTCGTTCGCCGGCCTCGACTGCGGGGCGCGACAAAATAATGCGATCGACTTCCTTGCGCTCGAATAGCTGACAAGCTTGGGCAACCGCAAGCCAGGTCTTGCCGGTGCCTGCGGGGCCGATGCCGAACACCAACTCGCTGCGCTTCAATGCACGAATGTAGGAATCCTGCGCTGCTGTGCGCGCGCGCACGGGACGCTTGCGCAGGTTGATTTCCTCGAATTGCGATTTTGCGGCCTTCGGGTCGAATTCGAACAGCGAGCCTTGTGCAATGACGGCGCGGATCGCGCCTTCGACATCGCCCTGCGCAATGTCTTGTCCGCGCACGGCCTGCTCGTAAAGCATTTCAAGAACGCGCCGCGCGGCGTCGCAGGTATCGCGCGAACCCGCAATCGTAATGTGATTGCCGCGCGAGTCGGCGACGACACTCAAGCGGCGTTCTATCAGTGCAAGGTTTTGTCCGTAAGGGCCGACCAGCGACGAGGCCGCACCGTTATCTTCGAATGCGACGACGATTTGCGTCTCGTGTTGTTTCGGAAGATCGCGGTTGTGCTTGCGTCCGGGGGCGAGGGTTGGCGAATCCGATGCGCTTTTTGGCAAGGGTTCAGGCTCCGTCGGTCATGGCGGGCAAGGAAGCATTGGCGGGCTCGTGAATTTGCGTGCGTGCGGTTTTATGCGGCTCGGCGAGCGTGCCGATCAGGCTATAGCGATCGAGACTTTCGATAACGACGGGCAGAACGCTGCCGATAATTTCCGGCGATGCGAAAACATGAGCGGGTTGCAGGTGCGCCGTGCGGCCGACGATCTGACCGGCGTTGCGCGCGCTGCGCTCGAACAGCACATCGACCGTCTTGCCGATGGCCGCCGCGTTGAAGGCGGCCTGCTGGCTGTCGATCAATTCCTGAAGCCGCGCCAATCGCTCGTCCATCAGTGGGGTCGTGACCGTCTCCTGCATGTCCGCGGCCGGCGTACCGGGCCGAGGCGAATACTTGAACGAATACGCGCCAGCGTAACCGATTTGTTCGACAAGGGCGAGTGTTGCCGAAAAGTCTTCCTCGGTCTCAGATGGAAAGCCGACGATGAAATCCGATGAAAATGCAATATCTTCGCGCGCTTTCCGGAATCGGTCGATGGTCCGGCGATAATCCGCAGCGGTATGTTTGCGATTCATCGCCTCGAGAATGCGGTCCGAGCCGGATTGCACGGGAAGATGCACCAGCGGCATCACATTGGGTATGTCGCGATGCGCCTCAATGAGAGAATCATCCACATCGCGCGGATGGCTGGTCGAATACCGCAGGCGCACGATGCCGGGAATTTTTGCAAGGCGATGCAGCAGCGCGCCCAGCGTCGAGGGTTTGCCATTTTCGTCTTCGCCATGAAACGCATTCACATTCTGGCCAATCAGCGTGATTTCGCGCACGCCGTTGTCGGCAAGGCGCTGCACGTCATCGACGATGCGCGCGACGGGCCGCGACACTTCCATGCCGCGCGTGTACGGTACGACGCAGAACGTGCAGAATTTGTCGCAACCCTCCTGCACGGTGACGAAGGATGACAC
>JBBRGE010000275.1:0-3942 GCA_038241045.1 Hyphomicrobiales bacterium
GATACGACCACTAACAGCGGCAGGTCGATCGTTGCGCCCAGGGGTCCAAAGAAACGCATCATCCTCGATCCGATCCTGGATTGATCTCGTGTCTCGTATCTGACGTTCGTTTCTTTCTGCGGCGTGGTCTATACGAACGACGGATACGAAGGACACGAGCAAGTAGTATTTCTAGCGATCCTTTGGTTCTGACATTCGTAAAGGGTGCCTGCGGAAAATTGTGATACGAATGTCAGAACCGGATCGCTAGGCATGAATCATTTCCAGTATCGTGACGGCGTGCTCCACGCCGAGGCGGTGAGTCTCACTGCGCTTGCAGCAGAAGTAGGAACCCCGTTCTACTGTTATTCCACCGCGACACTTGAGCGGCACTATCGCGTTTTCGCCGAAGCGTTTTCAGGCGTGAGCACGCTTGTGTGTTACGCGATGAAGGCGAACTCAAATCAGTCGGTGTTGAAGACCCTCGCAAAGCTCGGCGCGGGAGCCGACGTCGTGTCCGGCGGCGAACTCAAGCGCGCGCGAGCGGCCGGTATATCGCCAGACAAAATCGTGTTTTCGGGAATTGGCAAGACTGAAGTGGAACTGCGTCAGGCGCTTGCCGAAAACATTCTCTGTATCAATATAGAGTCCGAGCCCGAACTGGATTTGCTGTCGAAGCTCGCCGTTGAGACGGGCCATACCGCGCGCATCTCGGTGCGCGTCAATCCGGACATCGATTCGGGCGGTCACGCCAAGATTTCAACCGGCAAGTCGGAGAATAAGTTCGGAATTCCCATCGCACATGCACGCGGCGTTTACGCGCGCGCGGCAAAGCTGCCCGGCATCATGATCACCGGCGTCGATATGCATATCGGCAGCCAGATCACCGACCTCGTGCCGCTAGAGGCCGCGTTTCGGGTGCTCGCGGATTTCGTGCGAACGCTGCGCGCGGACGGCCATACAATATCTCATGTGGATTTCGGCGGCGGTCTCGGCATTCCCTATCACATGGATCGGGAACTTCCGCCGGAGCCGCAGGCGTATGCCGAGATGGTCAAGCGCGTCACACACAATCTCGGTTGCACTTTGTTGTTTGAGCCGGGACGGATGATCGTCGGCAATGCCGGCATCCTGGTTGCGCGCGTGATCTATGTGAAGCATGGCGATGCCAAGAATTTCGTCATCATCGACGCCGCGATGAACGATCTTATTCGCCCAACATTGTACGAAGCGCATCATGACATTCTGCCCGTGAGCGAAGCAGCAAAGGGCGCAAAAAACATCGTCGCCGATGTTGTCGGTCCTGTGTGCGAAAGCGGCGACTATCTTGCGCTGGACCGAACCATGCCCGAGCCGCAGTCGGGTGACCTGCTGGCGATCATGACGGCGGGCGCGTATGGCGCGGTTCAATCCGGGTTCTACAATACGCGTGCGCTGGTGCCGGAAGTTCTTGTTAAGGACGACAAGTACGCAGTCGTGCGTCCGCGCATCGAGGCTGATGCGCTAATTGCGATGGACAGGACAGCGCCTTGGTTATGAAAGCTGTAGCAAGTTAGAGCGATTGCGAACTCAGCCCTTCTCAACTTCTGCGAAGGCTTCGCGCGCGATCCGAAAACTATCGACGGCCGCCGGCACGCCTGCGTAGATCGCGACCTGCATGAAAATCTCGCGGATTTCGTCCTTCGTGACGCCGTTGGTGAGCGCACCCTTGATGTGCAACTTCAATTCGTGCGGGCGATTGAGGATCGCGATCATCGCAAGGTTGAGCATGCTGCGGGTCTTGCGCGGTAACTCGTCGCGGCCCCAGACGGCGCCCCAGCAATATTCCGTGACCAGTTCCTGAAACGGCTTGTTGAATTCATCGACGTTCTTGAGTGCGTTTTCGACATACTGCTTGCCGAGTACTGCGCTGCGAACTTCCACGCCCTTGTCGAAAGTCGTTTTGTCCATCGGGTTATCCTTCCTGGGTTCGATTGCCGCAGGGTAGGGCGTGATCGGAGCCGCGTCACGCTCCGCGGCTGGAGTGCCGAGCCGCGCAATTGCATGTGAGTTGGCCGGTACCGGGCATGCCTCATTGTCGCCCTTGTGGTAGGCTGGTCTGCGGATGACACGGAGAGACTCTTGATCGGCCCTAAACGCAAAGCTCCAGACGTCGCCCGCGATCCGGAAACGGTTCGGCGGCGGCAGCTTGCGCAAGCGATCCAGCGGGCGCGGATGGCGGTCGCCTGGGAGCGCGGCTGGCCGCATTTGGCGCGCCTGCTGACTGTGGGCGGACTGTTTTTGGCGGCCTCCTGGGCCGGGGCATGGGTGGTTCTTCCGTTCATTCTGCGAATCATTCTGTTCGCGGCCTTTCTGGCGCTCGCAATTGCCTCATTGCTGCCGACAATTCGCTTTCGCTGGCCGACGCGCGAGGACGCGCTGCGTCGTCTGGACCGTGGCACCGGCATCGCGCATCGGCCCGCGACGGCGCTAACCGACACGCTGAAGTCGCATGATCCGATTTCACAGGCGTTGTGGGAAGAGCAGCGTGCGCGGACGCTGGCATCGATCAGGAAAATTCGCGCAGGGCTTCCTTCGCCACGTCTGGCAATCCACGATCCATGGGCGTTGCGCGGGCTTGTGATCGTGCTGATGGCTGCAACATTCATCGCGGCCGGAAGCGACCGCGCTTCCCGAGTAATGGCGGCATTCGATTGGAACGGAGCATTCTCCGGCGCGGCTGTGCGCATCGATGCGTGGGTGACGCCGCCGCCGTACACCGGCCGGCCGCCCGTCATCCTGACGGCATCCACCAACAAGAATCTTCCGCCGGCGGATGCCTCCACAATTTCAGTTCCGGCAGGCAGCAAGTTGGTCGTGCGCGCGAGCGGCGGATCGCTTGATGTCGCTTTCAGCGGAAACGTAGCTGAAACTCCGGTGACCGAGAAGGTTCCTCAAGGTACCAGCGAGCGGCATTTCGCAATCTCGGGAGACGGCACGGCGCGCATTCGCTCGCCGTCCGGTCAGCCGCAATGGACGTTCAAGGCGCTTGCCGATCGTTTGCCCACGATTGCACTCGCCAAGGATCCCGAACGGCAGGCCAAGGGCGCTCTATTATTGTCCTACAAGCTCGAAGACGATTACGGCGTTACCGAAGCGCATGCGAAATTTGCGCTCCGCGCGGCACCCGAAGAGTCGGCGCAACCCTTGTTCGATGCGCCCGAATTTCCGCTCGGCCTACCCAACGCGCGCACGCGAAACGGTGTCGGGCAGACCGTCAAGGATTTGAGCGAACATCCTTATGCTGGGGCCGACGTCACGCTCACGCTGACCGCGAAGGATGAAGCCGGCAATGAAGGCCGCAGTGAACCTTTCGACATGCGGATGCCGGAACGGCTGTTCACCAAACCGCTGGCACGCGCGCTGATCGAACAGCGCCGTATTCTGGCGCTCGACGCCAACAAGAAACCGCTGGTGCTGATCGGGCTTGAAGCGTTGCTGATCGCGCCCGAAGTCTTCACGCCGGAGATGGGACAGTATCTCGGTCTGCGCAGCATTGCCTCGCATATCGGCCGCACCAATTCCAAGGACACCATGCGCGAGAGCGTCGATAATATGTGGGCGCTGGCTGTATCCATTGAGGACGGCAACATCACCGATGTCGATAAGGCGTTGCGCGCGGCGCAGGAAGCGCTGAAGCAGGCGCTTGAGCGCGGTGCCAGCGACGAGGAGATTAAAAAACTCACCGACAATCTTCGTGCCGCGCTCGACAATTATATGCGCCAGCTCGCCGAACAGTTGCGCAACAATCCGCAGCAATTGGCGCGACCGCTCGATCCGAATGCCAAAGTCATGCGTCAGCAGGACTTCAAGAACATGCTCGATCGTATGGAACGGCTCGCAAAATCCGGCGACAAGGATGCTGCGCGCGCGCTTCTCGACCAGATGCAGCAGATGCTGGAAAATCTGCAAATGGCGCAGCCG
>JBBRGE010000276.1:0-3935 GCA_038241045.1 Hyphomicrobiales bacterium
AGCGCCCTGCTCGATCAGTTTCCAGACCTTGTCTTTTTGCGCGGCGATCTGATTTTGCACATAGCTCTTGGGCGTGGACGCACGCGAGAACGCGGTGTGGAGTTCGGTAATTCCGTCGCTGGCAAATTTTTTCAACTCATCCGCGTAAAGAAAATCCTGATCGGGATTGCGGCAGCCGAAAAACAGCAGCGACGGTCCGAGCGTCGTGCCGCCCGCTTTCATCGCGGCGCGTTCCTGCAGAAATCCGCGAAACGGCGCGAGCCCTGTGCCGGGTCCGATCATGATGATCGGCTTGGCGGGATCGTCCGGCAACCGAAAGCCCGCCTTGGTTTCGCGCACGATGGCATGCACGGTGTCGCCGGCGCGGCGGCCCGCGAGATAATTCGAGCTGACGCCTTTATAGATGCCGCGTCCCGAAATCGACGGACCTTCGACCACGCCGACGGTGACGCTGCATGTGGACTTTCCCGCAACCGCTGGCGACGACGAAATCGAATAATAACGCGGCGACAGCAGCGAGAGCATTTCCAAGTAAGTGTGGAACGGCAATTCGCAGGCGGGGTGCTCTTCGAGCAGATTGTAGACCGACTTGCGCTTGTTGAGAATTTCCGCGCGATAAAGATTGTCGTCGCCTGCGAGCGCTTCAAGCTTCGGCTTGGTCATCGGGCAGCGCGTGTGCTCCGACATGATCTGAATCTGCTTGCGGGTCGCGACCTGCTGCAGCTCGACAAATTCGGTCAGCAGGCGTCCGACGGAGACCGCATTGTCGGTTGGCAACTGCGCGCGACGGCCTGCAGCAACCTGAAGACGAACCTGATCGGCGGGCAAGAATCCAAATCGTCTCGCCACCGCATCGACCAGTACCGGATCGTTGCGCGGCACAATGCTTAAGTGATCGCCGACGCGGTAGGTAACGCCCGATGGCAATTCCAGTTCGATGTGGCGCGTCGAACGGTCGGACGGATCAGCACCGTCATGTTTCTGCAATTCTTGATTTGCCAGAATTTTGATCTGCACTGCGCCGCCCGACGCCGCAATCGTATTAACGACGCTCTGCGCGACCGGCTCGACCTTATAAAGCGGCTCGTCATTGGCATCGCGCGCAAAGCCGGTCTGGACGCCGAATTCCTCAACAGCAAGTGAGCGCAGCGACGTGAACCAAGTCTCGAACTGGCCGTCCAGATCGTCGCGCGCATCGCCCTCGCCGCGCGCGCAGGCGGCCGTCGCGCCGTGTTTGGCGAGTTGCTCGTCGATGATGCGCGGAATGGACTGATACGTCGCGAGCCAGTCGCTGTTGCCGCAACCGAACACTGCATAACGCATATCGGCGAATTCATTTTTCGGAAGGTCGCCCTGCAGCCATTTGACGAATTGCGTGGCGTTGTCCGGCGGCGCGCCGTTATAGGACGCGCAGAAAATAATGACTCCGCCATGGCCTTTGAGATTGCCGACATAATCGTCGAGCGATCCCAATTTTGTGGCAAAACCATTCACCTCGGCCAGATCCGCGACGCGATGCGCGAGTTCTTCTGCCGTGCCGAGATTAGAGCCGTAAAGAATCAGCAGCGGCGTATTGTGGCCGGGCCGCACGCGTGCGGGCGCGCTCGCGTCGTCGCTGTCCACTTTGGCAACAACACCGGGACGCGCCACAATAGTGCGATCCTTGTCGGTGCGCGGACGCACCTTGATCTTGAAACCGTCCGGCTTGATGGTCAGCGTTTCCTTCAACACCATCTGATAGCGGGTGTGGTCGATCAGCTTGAGGCGCTGAAGGATCATGCCGATGGCGAGCGCTGCCTCATGCATCGCGAAGCCGCGCCCGATACAGGCGCGCTGACCGTTGCCAAACGGCTTCCAAGCATTGGCGGGGCGTTTGGTTTCCTTCTCGCGGCTGAAATTTTCGGGATCGAACGCATCGGGGTTCGGTCCCCAGACGGACGGATCGCGATGCAGTGCCAGCGCCAGCACGGTGACGAAAGTGCCTTTCTTCAGTTTATATTTGCCGCCGATCGTCTCGTCCTTCAGCGGCGTGAGGCCGAAGGCCGGTGCGGGCGGCCATAGCCGCAACGCTTCTTTCAAAATTTTAGAAATGTAGTTGAGCTGCGTCACCTGCTGATACGTCGGCTTGGCGTCAACGTCAGAGCCGAGCACGCGGTCGACTTCCTCATAGGCTTTTGCAAGCACATCCGGATTTTTCAACATCGCGTAAAGCGAGCAAGCCAGCAGGCCGCTGGTGGTCTCGTGGCCCGCGATCAGGAATGTGTTGATCTGATATCTGATATTCACGTCATCGAGCTGGTCACCGGACACTTTGTCGATGCCGGTCATCATCGCGCCGAGCATGTCTTTCTTCGCGGCGGCGGCTTCCGCGTTCTTGCGGCGTTCGGCAACGATTTCGTCCACCATGTTGTTCATGAACGCAATATCGGCGGCCATGTCGGTGGCGCGACCGCGCATGAACAGGCCTTCGAGCGGCAGCCCACGCTTCAACATCACGGTTTCAAGTGAGCGCACCAGCGCTTCCACGAAGGGGTGATAGTCGCGCCGATAGAACGAATTAAAACGATAATCGAAACCGCACAGCCCGATGGTGTCGAGCGTCAGAGCGGTCATGTCGTGAACGACGTCGATTTCCTCGTCGCTGTTGAGCCGTTCCCATTTCTTGACGAGCTGCTCGGCAATATCGACCATCATGGGATGATAGGATTGCATCGCCCGGCCGCCGAACGGCGACAGCAGGATGTTGTGCGCCTTGCCCCAATTCGGCTCGGTGGTATCGGCGGTGAAGAGTCCGTCTCCAGCGATGGCGCGCACGCGGCGCAGCGGTCCGCGCACCGCCTTGTCGAAACGCTTTTCGTCGCACAGTTCATCGACAAGGTCGAAACCCGACACGATCACCAGCGGCTGGCCCATCATGTCGAGCCAGAAAATCGGGCCAAGCTCCTTGGCTTTGCGCGCCAGGTCCTGAACAGGCGCCGATGAATCCACCGACAGCATATTCCCGATCACGGGCTGCTTCGGCGGATGTGGAATCGGACTCAACGCATTGGTGGACGCCATCTTGAAACTGTCTCCTGACCCGTATTGCCGCTTTTTATCCCGGCAAGCGCCGGATTTACCGTCAGGCTAATGCGCTCCGACCTGTTTGCAAAGAGATTTGGCCTGCGCGCGATCTGGCATGCAAGGCTTAGGGGAGGCTCAGGCAAAACGCCGTCGCCGCCACTCGACGATTGTGGCGCTGACCTCATCGGGCTTTTCCTGTTGCGTCCAATGGCCGCTGCCTTTGACGAGGTGTTTCTCGAGGTCAGGCACGATGGTCTCCATGCCGTTGCAGGCAGATGGCGGCAGCACCTCATCGTGCTCCGCCATAATCATCAGCGACGGCACGCGCACGGTGTGGTCGATATCGGCCGAGCGCTCCCAGTTGCGCGTCATGTTGCGATACCAGTTGATGCCGCCGGTGAAACCGGATTTTTTGAAGGCATCGACAAAGACCGCCATTTCTTCGGGCGAGAGAATTTTCTCGCGCGGATCGAGCTTGGCGTCGTAGCCGGCGACCATCTGGGGAAACGCCATGTTGAGCTTCGGCGATGCGCCCAGACCCGCGGCTGGCGGCGCGCTTACCTCGACAGACGCTGACGGCTTGCGCGGCATCGGCTTGCGCATGAAGAAATCGAACGCTTCGGCGACGCGGCTGTCGAAAATCTTGTCGGCCTTGCGGGACGGGTCCTGGAATTGCGCAATGTAGAGATGATCGCCATATTTTTTCCGCAACAGCGCGATAGGGTCTAGCGATGTGCGCGGCGTATGCGGCGTGTTGACGCCCACCACCCCGGCCACGCGGTTCGGATAGCGCAGCGGCATTTGCCAGACGATGAACCCGCCCCAGTCGTGACCGACGAAAATCGCTTTATCGATTTTCAGATGATCGAGCA
>JBBRGE010000277.1:0-3905 GCA_038241045.1 Hyphomicrobiales bacterium
CTTTGGCCGTGGCGCACGAGCACGAGAAGACGGTCGCTCATTTCTGATTCCAGTATCCGATTGCGTTGTTATTTGTCGCCGAGGCCAAGAACATCCGCCATCGTGTAGAAACCCGGCTTCTTGCCACGCGCCCACATCGCAGCCTTAAGGGCGCCGCGCGCGAAGATCATGCGGTCCTCGGATTTGTGCGACAGTTCGATGCGCTCATATGGCCCTGCGAAAATCACGGTGTGATCGCCAGTCGAAGTGCCGCCGCGCAACGTGGCAAATCCGATATCGCCGCCTTTGCGCTCGCCGGTGTGGCCGTCGCGCGACCGCACCGAACGCTTCGCCAGATCTACGCCGCGCCCTTCGGCAGCAGCCTGTCCCAATAGATAAGCGGTACCCGACGGCGCGTCGATCTTCGCGCGATGATGCATTTCGAGAATCTCGATGTCGAAATCCTCATCCAACGACTTCGCCACCTGCTTCACTAACGCGGCCAGAAGATTGACGCCGAGCGACATGTTGCCCGACTGCACGACAACCGCACGCTGCGTCACGCTCTTAATCACCGCATCGTCCGACGCCGACAATCCAGTGGTGCCGATCACATGGACGATGCCGCGCTGCGCGGCGATCGCCACATTGGCGATGGTGGCGGCCGGCACCGTGAAATCGAGGATCGCGTCTGCGTCTTTTGAGATGGTCCAGAGGTCGCCCGACAGTTCGACACCATTGGCGGGCAGACCTGCGAGCACGCCGGAATCCGTGCCGATGAACTCCGACCCCGGTGCCTCAAGCGCGCCGTGGACGACGCAGCCTGGCGTTTCGGAAATGGCGCGCACCAGCGTGCGGCCCATTCGGCCACCCGCTCCCGCCACAATCAGTTTCATATCGGACATCGTTCAAATCCCGGCAATAAAGGCGGGTATAGCTGGCGCATGATGTTTTGTCAGCATGCGGTGCGGGACGCAGCGCGATTTTAAGGCTGCGGGCCGTCATAACCTTCGACAATGACGAGTTCGGTCTGGCCGACTTTGGCGAGATAGACTTTAGCAGCCTGATATTCTGCGGACTTGTAGCAGGCGCGCGCCTGTTCGAGGCTTTCGAACTCGATGACGACGTTGTGCTTGCGCGCCGTGCCGATCACATTTTCCGCGACCTCGCCGCGCACCAAAAACTTGGCTCCATATTTTCCGAACGCAATGCCGTTGAGCTTGCGATATTCGACGTAGGAGGCGTCGTCGGTGATATCGAGCCGCGCAATCCAATAAGCCTTGGGCATTTCAGTCTCCTGCTAAAGATATCTATTCTTGTCATTACCGGGCTTGTCCCGGTGATCCCGATCAGTTGCGCACCGTGCTTCGACAATCGAGATGGCCGGAACAAGTCCGGCCATGACAACTGATAGAGCTATGAAGCTCCCGCGATTTCGGCGACGATGGAATCCGCCGCGGCTTTCGGATCGTTGGCTTCGACAATCGGACGCCCCACGACCAGATAATTCGCGCCCGCCGCAATCGCGCGCGTGGGCGTCATGATGCGTTTTTGGTCGCCGACATCGCTACCCGCAGGACGAATCCCCGGCGTCACCAGCAGCATCTGCGTGCCAACAATTTCACGCACCCGCGCGGCTTCCTCCGCCGAACACACCAGACCATCGACGCCGAGCGCGTCGGCCTGCAGCGCGCGGGCCTCGACAAGGTCTGCGACATCGAGGCGATAACCCGCCGCGTGCAGATCGTCGTCGTCGTAGGATGTCAGAACCGTGACCGCGAGAATTTTCAATGTGTCGCCGCGCGCCTCGACCGCCGCCTGAATGGTCTGCGGGTAGGCATGCACGGTGAGGAACGTCGCGCCCATTTTGGCGACGCTCTGCACGCCCTTCGCCACCGTGGTGCCGATGTCATGCAATTTGAGATCGACGAATACTTTCTTGCCGCGATCGGCGAGTTTTCCAACCAGCGGCAATCCGCCCGCATAGGCGAGCTGATAGCCAATTTTGTAGAAGGACACTGAGTCGCCAAGCTTTGCAATCAGGGCTTCGGCGGCGTCCACGCTGGAGAGATCGAGTGCGACGATAAGGCGGTCGCAGGTCGCAATGTCGTGCGTCATCTCGACCTCACATCATCCGCTGCGACACGTCGATTAGCTGCCGCACCGTGGCACGCAGCAAATTCGCGTCGCTCTCATTCTTGAGCGCGCCCATGTCGTCGAACGCCTTGTCGGCAAATGGCAGCCCCATCTGCGTCGGGATCACGGTCGCGCCACATCCCAGCGCGAGAATCTGGCGCAGCGCCATCAGCACGCGGAGGCCGCCGAATTTTCCATCCGATGCAGCGCCGAGTGCAAATGCGCGCTCGCGGAATACCTGACCCAATGTTTCGTTGCGTTCCTTGACGCGCGTCACCCAGTCGATGGTGTTTTTCACCAGCGGCGGCACCGAGGAATTGTATTCGGGCGTGACGATGAACACGCCGTGATGCGCGCCGATCATACGCTTGAGATCGACCGCGATTTTTGGCACGCCGGATTTGGCTTCCAAATCGCCGTCGTAAATCGGCAGCGGAAAATCCCACAGCGAGATCAGCGTAACGTCCACATCTGACTGAGCCAATTCCTTCACGGCAGCCGCAGCAAGGCGCGCGTTCAGCGAGCCGGTGCGCAGCGATCCGGGAATGACGAGAATTTTAAGCGCGGCCATATTTTTGCAAGCGATCCGGTCCGTGACGCCAGAGGGTCGTCAGGGGAGAAATTTATCCCTTGCGATACACCCAGACGCGGGCTGGCGGAAGGTTCATCCAGATACGCTCGGAGGCCTGCGTCATGACGCCGGGTTGCGATTTCGGAATCGGCGGCGCGACCGAATAGGTGAACTGGATGAAGGGCGCGCCCGGCTCCAGTTTCAAGAACGCATCGCGCATGAGCTTGACCCGCATCAGCATCGGCTTGGTGACGAGCGGCAGGCCCGACACCATGGCGGAGCCGGGTTCTTTCAAATCGGAAAGCGTCTTGTCGAGATTATAAGCGTCGCCCTGAATGACGGTCGCCTGCGGATAGCGTTCGCGCAGCAGCGCGCAGAAACCCGGATCGAATTCCACCAGCACAAGACGCTTTTCGAGCACTCCGCGCTTCAGCAACGCGTCCGTAATCGCACCCGTGCCGGGTCCAAGTTCAATAACGGGTGCCGTAGAGTGAATATCCACATATGCGGCGACGGTGCGGGCCAGAACCTTACCCGACGGCATCACCGCGCCCATGTGGAGGGGCTTTTCGATCCATGAGCGGAGAAAGCGGACTTCGTCGTCGAGACGAAGCGGCTTTTTCAACGCACGCACAGTGGACTGGGGGGCCATTTCACTTCCAAGGAGGCCCCGAAGGCAGGGCTAGGCGTCAAATTTCATACACAAATGGGTCCAGGCCAAAGCAAAAATCGTCAATGAGACCACTAAGGGGCGCTCGCACGGGTCCCGAAGAAGTCCTTGACCATCTTGAAGAAACTCGCAGCCTCCGGTTGGGTTTCACCCGAAGACAGTTTTTCGAACTCCGCCAGCAGCTCTTTTTGCTTCTTGGTCAGGTTTTGAGGAGTTTCGACAACGACCTGAACGTACATGTCGCCCATCTGGCGCGAACGAAGCACCGGCATGCCTTTTCCGGCAATTCTGAAACGCCGGCTCGATTGGGTGCCGCCGGGGACTTTCACCTTGGTTTTAGACTGGTCGATGGTCGGCACGTCGAAGTCGCCGCCCATCGCTGCCGTCACCATCGACACCGGAACCCGGCAATGCAGGTCCGCACCGTCGCGCTGGAAGAACTTGTGCGCTGCGAGCGACAGAAAAATATAGAGATCGCCGGGAGGCCCGCCCTGCACGCCGGCTTCACCTTCACCGGCGAGCCGAATGCGCGTGCCGTCCTCGACGCCC
>JBBRGE010000278.1:0-3898 GCA_038241045.1 Hyphomicrobiales bacterium
CAACGGCATCTTGCTCTCCTTTTTGCGCGTGCAATCGCGCTGGTTTTAGTTTGGCTTTCAAACGCCGCTCTTGAAGTCGGCTGTTGACATCACGGTTCAAAAATTGGCGTAATCCGCCTGCTTTCGTACTCCATGTTCTTACTGTTTTCGAATGGGTGGCCTATGTTTCGCAGCGTCTTGATCGTCACTCTGGCCCTCGTACCGGTCGTTGCGTCCGCCTATGAGATCAAGCCTAAGACGCCGGATGCAGGTTTCTCCGGCAAGCTGCAGCCGGACATCATCGGGCTTTCCAGCAACACCGAGGGCAGCAAGGCCGCCGCGATTTTCGAAGCCTATCTGAAAGATCTTCCCGGTTTGAAGCTGGAGGCCACGCAGGAAAAATTCGGCGGCACCGACGTGACTTATGTCTCGTCGATGAAATTCGTGTCGCCCGCCGCAAGCAATCATCCGGGCGAATCGATGTCGGCGATGTTCTCGTCGCCCGCCAGCGCCAATCGGGCTTATTACGTGTCGCGCAGCCTTGGTTTTGCCAACGAAAAGCAGCCATCCAAAGCCGAAATGATCGAGCGTGTCACCGCCAAATACGGAACGCCGACGGCGATCGGCGACGGCAAGGTTTACTATTTCTACAAGGGCGGCAAGTTGATGTCGGTGAAGGAAAAATATACGCCCGCCACCGCCGTAACCGCGCTCAACGGGCCACTCAATCCGAAAGCCGCGGTTGCGTTGAACGACGCCAACGGGCGCGGTAGCTGCGTCGCCATGCTCAAGCGTGCCGAGGCTACCGACAAGACGCTGCCAAAGATGGCGGACGACGCGAAAGCCGCCAATTGCGACGGCTTGGTTGCGGTGGACCTTTCCAACGGCATCACGCCCGACCGCGTCGGCAAAGCCGATTTCACGCTGATCGACTTCAAGGAAATCTTCAGCGCGGCAAAGATCGACGCCGATGCGTTCGCGGCCGAGAAGAACGAAAAGCTCAACAAGACGCCGCTGGGAAATTCGCCAAAATTGTAGAAGCTACACGCCTCGGAACAAAACTCCGACAGCAAGCACCACATAGCCGATCGACAACAGGTCGAACGCGCGCGCCGCATTGATGATCTGAATGCGCACGCCAGCGTAGTGCACAAGAAACGCGACCAGCGCCAGCACAACCGAAATTACGAAAAATGCGATGGACGGCGGCGTCAGCGCAAAACCACTGCGGCGGAAAGCCATATTCATTCTCCCTGAAAATATTTAAACGACGCGTGACAACGCGCTGGAACCCGAAAGGTTCGGGGGCGGAAATTTCCGATGATGGGGCGACATCTATCGCGCGATCATCGGAACCGTTCGGATGGAAAGATTACCAGTAACGTCGGCGATAGAAGCGGCGGCGCCAGCGCCGGCGGCGAAAGCCAAAGAAGCGGCGACGGCGATAGCCAAAGAACCGGCGGCGGCGGAAGCCCCAACGGCGCCTGCCCCAACCACGACGGCGGCCCCAGCGCACCTCTTCGACATGCGCCTGATCGAGATCGCGCGGATCGGCGACCGCAGGCTGCGCTTCCAGATCCTGGGGCGGCCCCTTGGCGTTCAAGGCATCGGGCGGCGGCATCAAGGGCGCGGCTTTCGCAGCCGATGCGAACGCGGCAGCGCCGGCCGCAAACCCCATCGCAACTTTCAGAAACTCGCGACGCTCCATGGTCGGTCCTCCGATTTTATTGATTGACGTGCCACACTGTTGACGCGCCAGCTTGTCGCTGGTTGCATGAACGTAGACTGAATTTTTTATTCAGGAAAGATGACCGGAGCCGCGCGGAACTATTGCGCGTTCTGTTTCTGCTGCTGCATCTGCCTGAGCATCTCGAGCGACTGCTGCTGCATTTTTCGGATGACCGCGTCGGAATTCTCATCGTCCGCCTTCTGCTGCTCAGACGTGACCGGCGTGCCGTTGGGATCGCGGCAATTCACCTTCTGATCCTTCACGCGTGTATACGGCGGCCCGTCGCCTTTCTCGGTGCAGAGCACAAGGTCCTTCGCGCCGCCCGGAACCGGCTTGACGCACACAACCGTGCCGAGACCGTTCGCAATCTCCATGTTGCAATTCACTTCGCACTGCATGGTTTTCGATTCTGGATTGGTGAACGTGACAGTCACTGTGCCCTTGTCGAGTTTGCAGACCGCCGTGACATCGGCGAATGCGGGCGTGATGAAAAGCATCAGCGCTGCCACCATGATCGAACGCCACATATCAAACTCCTTTGGCAAATTTTTTTTTTGCAGCCATCAATGAAACGCTGCGGCGAGCGAAACCACCTGCCCGTCGAGCCCCGCAAAGCCATGATGCCCGCCGGCCTGACACGGATCGCCAGCATCTTGTCCGCCGGTTACCCACGCGACGCGCGCGCGGCCTTGCGACCATGCGATGAACGGATCGACGCCCGCCGGCTGCGTGAACCGGCAGCCGTCCTCGCGATGATGGATCACGAGCGTCGGCGGCAGCCGATCGGGCGCGCCGAGAATGGACATGACGTTGATTCCCGCGCCCGATTCCGGCGACAGAAATCCCGCCGTCAGCACCAGCGCGTCGGGCTTCGCGCCTGCCGCGATGGCCTGTGCGGCGCGCTGCGTGCCGCGGCTGGTCGCCACCACCGTCACCGGCCGCTTGATCGCGGCCATGTATTCAATTGCAGCGCCGAGACTGCCGCTTCCGTCCAGCACGAGCACGGCAAGTCCCTTGGCCGCATAGCTCTGGCGCGTGCGCACCAGCTGATTGCCGGCCAGTGCTCCAATCGTGCCACCGGGACCGGCGTCGATCGCGCCGTTGCCGCCAGGCATCAGAATGACGCTGCCGCGCGGTGCATTCGGTTTGATGAGCACAGCACGCGTGCCGCCGACGTCGACGGTCTCGTCCGCGCGTGCGAACTGTGTGAAGCCGAACGCAACGAGAAGTCCCGCGAGCGCGGCGAGATGGCGAACGGCCATGTGGGTCTCCCTGATGCGGCGCGGATTCAGATGACGGGCCGACACAGGATTTGTCGCGGGAGAGCGTTATAAATTCAAGTCACTTTCCGGAAACCGAAGTGCCAGAAACCGAATGCCAGCAATACGTGAATGATAACCGTGCCCCACGCCGACGCATTCGCAAGGCCCGACGTGATGCCGTAGATGATCGGCACGGCCGACACGACGTAATAGATGCAGGCCGCGCGCAGCACTGCGGTTTTTGCCTCACCTGCGGGCGCACTTCGTATCCAGTAAAAAATCAGCGCCATGAAGATGAGCGCCGCGCCCAAAATGCGCGCGACCATTCCGCCTGCGGGATTGAGCACCGCCCCCATCGGCGCGACCGTGAAATCCGGCGCGAGCAGAAAGCCGAAGCCAAAGATGGCTTCGTTGATGGCGGCGAGCAGGAGGAGGAGTGAGAGTGGCATGCGTTTCCCCGTTTTTGGTTTCGAGTGTTGTTCAGAAAATACGAACGGATCGAGAGAGCATTCTGGGAAATTGAAAGAACTACATAAGAAATTATTCGGGAAGTACGACCGTTGCCGTCTGCGAAAGGATGAATCCAATTCAATCGCCACATCATGTATGCAGCTAGGTGGATTGGCGAACTCTCTTCCCAATGCTCGTTAACATAGTCGCACATATCCTCAACAAGAGCGGGAACGAGATGGGCACCGACAGGTTCGTGCTTGCTGCCCTCAATTGCGACACCACCGGGTCGATAATTTCCTGCATATGAACTAATTCCCGACAATGCTTCACGTTGAAGACCGAGAATTAATGACGGACGAAGTTTGAACGAACCCCGATCAATCGCCTCTTGAATTGCACCGATTGCGGCATCGTATTGACGAAAGCCGTTTCGGGCCTCTGCTGACGCCAATTCTTGAGGATCAGTGACAAGGAC
>JBBRGE010000279.1:0-3857 GCA_038241045.1 Hyphomicrobiales bacterium
GGATGTGGTCGCGCCCGCAAAGCCTGCGGGTGCAGCGATGCCGGTTGATCTCGTGATGGCAGATGTGTCGTCGCAGCCTGCTGTGGAAAAACTCGTCGCGTTGAAGCCCGATGTAATTTTTCATCTTGCCGCCATCGTGTCGGGTGAAGCGGAAGCGGACTTCGATAAAGGCTATCGCATCAATCTCGACGGCACGCGGTTTCTGATCGATGCCATTCGCGCCATTGGCGGCGGTTACAAGCCCCGTCTGGTGTTCACGTCGTCGATCGCGGTGTTCGGCTCACCCTTCCCGGAGAAAATCGGCGACGAGTTTTTCACTACGCCGCTGACCAGCTACGGCACGCAAAAGGCCATCGGCGAATTGCTGATCTCGGATTATTCGCGCAAAGGTTTGCTCGATGGCGTCAGCATTCGTTTGCCCACGATTTGCGTGCGTCCCGGTACGCCCAACAAGGCGGCATCGGGATTTTTTTCCAACATCATTCGTGAGCCGTTGTCGGGCAAAGACGCCGTGCTGCCCGTGTCCGAAGACGTGATGCACTGGCATGCGTCGCCGCGCTCCGCAGTCGGGTTTCTGCTGCATGCCGGAACGATGGATTTGAACACGGTCGGTCCGCGTCGCGCATTGAGTATGCCGGGGCTGGCCGCCACCGTCGGTGAGCAGATCGCGGCACTCGATCGCGTTGCCGGCAAGAGCGTCACCGCGCGCATCAAGCGCGAGCCTGATCCTACCATTATGGGAATAGTCGCCGGCTGGCCGCGCAATTTCGTAACAGACCGCGCATTGAAACTTGGTTTTACCACCGCCGAAAAAACCTTCGACGATATTATCAAAATTCATATCGACGATGAGTTGGGTGGAAAATTTGTAAATTAAACTAAAACCCCATCGCAGCGCCGTCGCTGCGGGGATCAGTCGCGCCTTCGAACATTCCGTCGGCATGGCGCACCACCGCGCCGGCGTGCCCCATGGTCGAGGTGAAATCTTCCAGCATCTCGATGTCGTGACCTGCGTTGCGCATGGCCTGCACGACCTTGGGATCGAACCGCGATTCCAGTTTTAGCGTCACCGTCGAATCGCCCCAGGTCTTGCCGAGCAGCCAGCGCGGCGCGGTAATCGCCGCCTGCAAGCCCTGACCGTACATCGCATAGCGCGAGAAGATCGCCGACTGGCTTTGCGGCTGACCTTCGCCGCCCATATTGCCGTAGACCATGCGGCGGCCGTCGTTGAACAGCGCCATCGCCGGATTGAGCGTGTGGAACGGCTTGCGGCCCGGCTTGAGTGCGCGCGGACCGTCGCCTTCGAGCAGAAAACTCGATCCGCGATTTTGCCAGACGATGCCGGAATTCTCCAGCACGCAGCCTGACCCAAATTCGAAATAGATGCTTTGGATGAAACTAACGGCGAGTCCATTTTTGTCGATGGCGCCTAACCACACGGTGTCGCCGGGATTGGCGGGCACCGGCCAAGGAAGCGCGCGTTTGCGGTCGATGTTTTTCGCAAGTTCGTCCAGCTTGGAAGATTTCAGATAATCTTCGGACTTTTCCGTCATCAGGACAGGATCGCCAACGATACGATCGCGCACGATGAAAGCCTGCTTGGTCGCCTCCACGATGCCATGGAGATAGTTGAACGTCTCAGCCTCCTTTACCCCGAGGCGTTCGAAGATCGCAAGGATCATCAGCGAGGCGAGACCCTGCGTCGGCGGCGGAAAATTATAAAGCGTGGCGTCTTTCACAGCGACCGACAGCGCGTCGCGGCGTTGCGCTTTGTGTGCGGCGAGATCATCCGCCGTCACCAGCGAGCCGCAGCGCTTCAAGTCGGCGGCGATTTCTTTTGCGAGCGAGCCGGTGTAGAAATCGATCGGGCCGTCTTTGCCGATACGCTTCAGTGTTTTGCCGAGCGCGGGCAGCTTCATCAGCTCACCTTCTTTCGGCAGTTCGTCGCCGAAACAAAACGCATCTAAGAAACCGGGAGCGTCTTTCAGTTCATCGAATTTTGTCCGCGTCAGTTCTTCCTGCGTCGCGGTCACGCCGAAACCGTTTTCGGCGGACCACACCGCGTCCTCAACGAGACGCGACAATGGGAGAGTGCCTCCGAGCTCTTTGCTGATCGCGATCGCTTCCGCCCAGCCCGACAACGTGCCGGCGACGGTGTTCGCGGCGTGCGGACCGCGCGATGGAATCGCTGAGAGATTTTTGTTCTTGTAGAACTCGACGGTGGCTGCATGCGCGGACGCCCCGCAGGCATCGACCGCAATCGGCGGCTTGCCGTCTTTCGAGATCAGCCAGAAGCCGTCGCCGCCGAGCGAATTCATATGCGGATAGACCACCGGCAGGCTCGCCGCCATCGCCAGCGTCGCCTCGATTGCGTTGCCGCCTTCGCGCAGCACGCGCAGTCCTGCTTCGCTGGCGAGGTGATGCGGTGAAGTAACCATGCCGCGGCGGGAGCGGGGGGTGTTCAACATCGGTCAATTCCATTCTTCATCGAGCGCGGCCTGATGCGGGCGGCATCTGTCTAAGCGAAAAGGCAACGCATGACAAAATGCAAAATGCCCGGTTTGAGCTGGGCATTTTGCGGCGTCGTGTGCAGCGTCAGACTTTCACCATGCGTTTGCCGCGGTTTTCGCCGGCTAGCAATCCGATCAGCGCCTGTGGCGTGTTTTCCAACCCGCTGATGACGTCTTCCTGCACTTTGAGTTTTCCGGATTTCACCCACGCTTGCAGATCGCCCATCGCCTGTTCGCGCTGGTCGTAGAAATCGGTGACGATGAAGCCCTGCATAATGAGGCGTTTCACCACGATCAATCCGGGAATACCGCGCGGACCATGCGCGGGTGCGGCGCCGTCATAGGCAGAGATCGCGCCACAGCACGAAATGCGTCCGCGATTGTTCATTTGCGCGAGACACGCCTCTAGAATGTCGCCGCCGACATTGTCGAAATAAACATCGATGCCTGAAGGTGCTGCCGCTTTCAGCGCCTTGAACACGGGCTCGGATTTGTAATCCACCGCTGCGTCGAAACCCAACTCCGAGACCAGCCAGTTGCATTTGTCTTTACCGCCCGCGATGCCGACAATTTTACAACCCTTGATCTTCGCAATCTGGCCGACGATCGATCCGACCGAACCCGCAGCCGCTGACACAACAACCGTCTCGCCAGATTTCGGTTTGCCGATATTGAGCAAACCGAAGTACGCTGTCAGGCCAGCGATTCCGTAGACACTGAGAAGATGCGTCATTGGCTCCATGCGCGGCACCTTGACCAGATGTTTCGCGGGCACGGCGGCATAGTCCTGCCAGCCGGTGTCGCCGAAAACGAGATCGCCTTCCTTGAGCGCGGATGATTTCGACGCCATGACTTCGGCGACGCCGCCGCCGGCCATCACGGTGTTGGTTTCCACGGCTGCACGATATGTCGCGCCTTGCATCCACGCACGGTTGGCGGCATCGAGTGAGATGTACTTGACCCGCAGCAGCACCTCACCGTCCTTCGGCTCGGGGATTTTCGCTTCCGACATCTTGAAATGAGACGGAGCGAGTTTCCCGGTCGGTTTTTCGACCAGCAGGATTTGGCGGTTGACGCTTGCACTCATGGAATTGCCCCCAGAAATGGTCTTGATTTGGCCCCGTTTCGCGAACGCGTCGAGGCTTGAAATTTGGACTTGAGGGATGACGATAGCAGCGTTTGAGCGCCCGGTACGCGGCATTTGGCCCAAGATGGAACAATCCTTGCTAGCCATAGTTTTCAATGATCTAACGGCCCAAAATGACGCGTGCCGAGGCCCAAAACACGGCCCGGCCTGCGCCTCAATCTCAACGAAATTTTGGCCCGTTCTGACGACGTAAATATGGG
>JBBRGE010000280.1:0-3826 GCA_038241045.1 Hyphomicrobiales bacterium
GGTGACGCCACAGCCGATGTAGCAAACCTTGTCGAACGGCGCGTCTTCGCGAATTTTCGCAACCGCAATTTCCGGCAACACTGTAAAATTCGCGAAGGTCGATGTGCCCATGTAGTGATGAATCGGTTTGCCGCCGAGTGAAAACCGCGAGGTGCCGTCCGGCATCATGCCGGCGCCTTGGGTGGCGCGGATCGCGGTGCAGAGGTTGGTCTTGCGCGACAGACACGACGGACACTGCCGGCACTCCGGCGTGTAAAGCGGAATGACGTGATCGCCTTTTTTTACGCTGGTGACGCCTTTGCCGATGTCCACAATAACGCCCGCGCCCTCATGTCCCAGAATGGCGGGGAATAATCCCTCGGGGTCCGCGCCAGACAGCGTGAACTCATCGGTGTGGCAAACTCCAGACGCTTTCACCTCGACCATCACTTCGCCCTCGCGCGGGCCTTCGAGCTGCACGGTGGTGATTTCAAGCGGCTTTCCGGCAGCGGTGGCGACGGCGGCGCGAACGTCCATGATTTCTCCTCAACTGATCTGCGTTTGCGGGCCGGACAGGAACATGGGTGCCCGGCGCTTTTGGCGATTGCCGTCTAGCATATGTTCGGGCAATGCATCGCGCAAATGTCCGAGACAGCCAGTTCATCGAGGTTTGATTCTTTCGCCGCGCGCTTTGCGCCGGGACTCTTCGTGCTGCTTTGGAGCACCGGATTCATCGGAACCAAATACGTGCTGGGCAGCGCTGAGCCGCTGACCTATCTAGCGGTACGAATGGTTTTTGTGGTGGCGCTGATGGCAGTCATCGTCGCGATCTGGCGGCCGAAATGGCCGGACACCAAAGGCGCCGTACACAGCGCCGTCGCGGGGCTTCTGGTGCACGGCTTTTATCTCGGCGGAACTGCCGTGGCGATTTATCATTCGGTGCCTGCCGGATTGTCGGCGCTGATTCCCGGACTTCAACCCATTCTGACCTCGACGCTGGCGAACCGCTGGCTGGGTGAGCGCGTCACGCCCCTGCAGTGGACCGGCTTGCTGATCGGACTAGCGGGGACAATTCTGGTGCTGCACAGCCGCAACATGTCGGGCGATGTCGGCTGGGGCTGGTTTGCAACCGGCGTGGCACTCGTGAGCATCACGCTCGGCACGCTCTACCAGAAGCGTTTCTGCACGAAGATCGACTGGCGAACCGGCAACTTCATTCAGTTCGTGGCGGCGGGATTGTTGTTTGCCGCCGGTGCATTCGCGTTCGAGACGCGCACGGTGAACTGGACGACGGAATTCATGCTGGCGCTGGCTTGGCTCGTTGTCGTGCTGTCGATCGGCTCCATCGGTTTGCTGTATTGGCTGATCCGTCATTCGGCGGCGACCAGCGTCGCGAGCCTGTTCTATCTCGTCCCCGCGACCACGGCCTTCATGGCCTATGTGCTGTTCAACGAGCGGCTCGACGCCGTTTCGATCTTCGGCATGGTGATTTGTGCGGCGGCGGTGCTGCTGGTCAACCGCCCCGAAAAAACGAACATCAAGACCGACGTCTCGCCGGGCAGTTAGATGCCGCGCACTTGCGAGTCCGATGGCCGGATGCGACAACGCATCGGGCATTGAGGCAGGGGTTATGCGCGACATCGTCATCGCCGTCATTATTTTCGTCTGCCTTCTTGCTGCATCGCTGATAAGCCAGCGGGCCTATAAGTGGCTGCCGGAGTCGCAGCGTGAGGAAGACACCCATCAGGTCGTGCGGTCGCTGGCCGGATTGTTCGTCGTGATGACGTCGCTTGTGCTCGGGCTGATGCTGAACTCCGCCAAGACGACATTCGAGCAGGTCGATCAAAACGTCCACGCATACGCAACCGAGCTAATCCTGTTCGACCGGACGTTGCTGCTTTATGGCACCGATGCGAAGGACACACGCGACAGCTTGATGACCTATCTCCAGCACGCTGTGAACGACGGGCGTGTGAGCAAGCCCGACGAAGGCGACCGCGTGTCGGAGGAATTGCTCAACGCGGTCGGAAAAAATCTGCGTGCGATAGCGCCGAAAGACGCCGAACATATCGCGCGCTGGCAGGATGCGCTCAGTCAGTTTCACAGAATTGTCGAGCGGCGCTGGACCATCGTCGAACAATCCGAGGGGACCATCCCTGCGCCGATGATCGTGATGCTGGTGGCGTGGCTGATGCTGATTTTTGCAAGCTTCGGATATCGCGCGCCGCGCAACGCCGTCGTGGTCGCCAGTTTCGCCGGGTCCGCCGTGCTGATTGCCGCCGCGATCTATCTGATTATCGACATGGATGTGCCGTTCAGCGGACCAATCCAGGTATCGCCAAAACCGTTGCAGCGCGTGGTTACTGAAATTCAGCGGCTATGAACGGCGCGCTTTAGTTTCGCGTTTTTTTATATGCCGCGAGTGCGCGTTCTCGGCCAACCTTATGATCGATGATCGGCTCCGGATAATTTTTCCCAAGCGTAACGCCCGCCGCCGCCAGCTCCATCGGCGTCGCGTCCCATGGCTTGTGAATGAACCTCAGTGAGAGCTTCGACAATTCCGGCACCCACTTGGAAACATAGACTCCGTCTGGATCGAATTTCTCGCCTTGGAGAATAGGGTTGAACACGCGGAAATACGGCGCTGCATCCGCGCCCGATCCCGCGACCCACTGCCAGCTTGCCGGATTGCTGCCGGGGTCCGCATCGACGAGTGTGTCCCAGAACCATTTTTCGCCATCGCGCCAGTCGATCAACAGGTGTTTGACCAGAAACGATGCCACCACCATGCGCACGCGGTTGTGCATGATGCCGGTGTGCCAGAGCTCGCGCATGCCGGCGTCAACGATGGGATAACCTGTGAGGCCGCGTTGCCATGCGCGCAGGGCCTTCGCGTCGCGCTTCCAGGGAAATTCATCGAACGAGGCTTGGAGGTTCTTCTCCGCGAGTTGCGGGAGATCGTGCAGCAGATGCCGTGAGAATTCGCGCCAGCCGACTTCGCTCAAAAATTTCGCGGCGTCACTGGCGATCGCCGGATTTTGCGCGGCCTTGAAATTCGCCGCAAACCAGACCTGTCGCGGAGAAATTTCACCGAAGCGCAGATGTGGAGACAATCGCGAGGTGTTGTCACGGTCAGGACGGTCGCGCAGTTTTGCGTAACCTTTAATGTCGTATTTGAGAAATTCATTGATGCGTTGCTGCGCGGAGGCTTCGCCCGGCGTCCACGTCTCGCGCAGACCGCCGGCCCAGTCAGGACGCGTCGGCTCAAGCTTCCATGATTTGAGATCGTCGCTTTTAACATTCGGTCCGGGCGCGATTTTCTTTGGCGCGGGGAAAGGCTTCGCCGGATCGCCGAGATTGAGAACGCGTTTCCAGAACGGCGTGAACACGCGCAGTCCGCGGCCTTCATTGTTGCGCACGTTTTGCGGCTTCACGAGTAAGTCGCTTGGAAAAACTTTCAACGCAATGTCGATTTTTTCGAGCGCTGCGGCAACATCCGCTTCGAGTTGTTTTTCGGCAGCGATATCGCTGCCGATGCAGAGCACGGACGACGCTTGCGTTTGCGTTGCGAGCTTCGCGAGCACATCGGCGGACGCGCCGCGTTTTAGAATCAAAGTCTGGCCGAGTTTGACCAGACTCGCTTGCAATGACTTCAGCGATTGCGCCAGCCACCAGCGCGATGCGCCGCCGCGCGGCCGCGAACGAGGAGGGCGCAATGCCGTACTTTCCTCATCGAGGATGAAGACGCAAACGACAGGCGCGCCGGTTGATGCTGCTTCGTGCAAAGCCGCGTGATCGGACAGTCTGAGGTCGTCGCGAAACCAGACGATGTGGGGGGTAAGGAGAG
>JBBRGE010000281.1:0-3804 GCA_038241045.1 Hyphomicrobiales bacterium
CGCAGGCGCGCCAGCCGAATACGGCAACGCAAGACCGATAGCTTCGGAAACGGTCGCCATGGTGTTGGCGGTGAACTGCGCGCCGCATGCGCCTGCTGACGGACACGCAACACGTTCGATTTCATCGAGATCTTCGTCCGACATTTCGCCGACAGAATGTTTGCCGACGGCCTCGAACATGTCTTGGACCGTGACCTGCTGGCCCCGGAAATTTCCCGGCAGAATCGAGCCGCCATAAATGAAGATCGACGGCACGTTGAGGCGAAGCATCGCCATCATCATGCCGGGCAAGGATTTGTCGCAACCGGCAAGCCCGATCAGCGCATCGTAAGAGTGACCGCGAATTGTGAGTTCGACCGAATCCGCGATGGTTTCGCGCGACGGAAGCGAACACAGCATGCCGTCATGACCCATCGCGATGCCGTCGGTCACGGTGATGGTGCAGAATTCGCGCGGCGTGCCGCCAGCGGACGCGACGCCCTTTTTGGCGGCCTGCGCCTGGCGCATCAGCGAGATGTTGCAGGGAGCGGCTTCATTCCAGCACGACGCCACACCGACGAAGGGCTGGTGGATCTGCTCGGTGGTGAGACCCATGGCGTAGAGGTATGAGCGATGCGGGGCGCGCGACGGACCCTCCGTCACGTGACGGCTTGGGAGACGTGATTTGATGTTGGTCTTCGCGTCCATCGTGAACCCTTGCGCGCCGCCACCATGAAACCTGAAAACCGTTAAAAATAGCGGTTTTTCAATACCTTCGTGGAGGCTGTGGCGCTTACGCCTAACGAAGGAATGATTTCACGGAGGCGTGTGGCTAAATCGCGGCGCACGCAAGCGCTTCATATGGCGAGGGTTAAATGTTCAGACGGTGTGACAAGCCAGCAACATTCGTTGCTGTCCCGCAACGGTACAAGAAACCAAAAATGCTGCAGTGCGTTTAGCGCGAGCCGCGGATCATCCGCCACGCGAACAGGATGATGACGGCACCGATGGAGGCCGACACCAGCGTGCGCCAGAAGCCGAACACCGTGATCTGGCCAATTTCCGCGAGCTTTGCACCCACGAACGCTCCTGCGATGCCCACAAGGATGTTGGTGAACAGGCCGTGGTCGGACGACGTCACGCGCTCGGCGATCCAGCCGGCGATAGCCCCGATCAGCAGCATGGTAAAAAAGCCGACACCCGGCTGGCCCATAAAAGCTTGTGCTTCATTCATCGTTCAATCCCTCGTCCCGAAAACCCGATCACATTCAGGCCATAGCACGGCGCAAACGCAATGGCGAAAAGGTGACGGAGTTGGAATCGAGTGGCGGGAATGAGGCAACTCAAACTTCACACCGAGCTTCTCGGTGCCGCGACCAGCATGCGCGACCTCGTTACTATCTTCCGCCCAGGACATAGCGGCCCATGTCGCGCTCGCGAGCGACAATCATTGTGGAATGATCTTCGCCTGCACGCGGGACAAAATTCGCTGAGCGGCGAACGTTTGAAGACACCGCCGCGCTTCCGGTCGGGTCGAGCGTGACGACCAGTTGAACAGGGACACCGGCCTGGCCAAGCTCCGCCGCCATCGCCACGGCCGCATCGCCGCCCAGTGAATGCCCGACGATCTTTATCGCGCGCAGCCTGCCGGTTTTGTATTGCGCAATGGCGTCCTGCGCGAGGGACGGCCATTCTCCGTGATTTCGGATCGTCGTCGGTATGCCGCGCTGCTGCATCGCGCTCCCGAACTCAGTCAGACCGGGCGAGTTGTTGCCGAGACCGAGCAGCACGTAGAGGTGGGTGCCTCCTGCGGCATGGACGCGAGGTCGCGCATAGCTGTCGGTAGAGCATATTAAAAAAACAAAAAGTATAAGCGTCAGCCGGGTCAGAGTCGCTTTGTACGATCGCATGTAACTAACCTTGGAAAAAAACAAACCTGAACCGGCATCAGAATTTCACGCCGAACAATCAACACACGTAACGTACCGTGCCCTTGTGGCCGACGCCAGTCGCGGTGCCGGAGAATTGGCCCGCGAAGATGCTGGTCGAACTGTCGCTGGCGCGCGGCACCGCGCTGCTGATGACCGGACGCAGCATTCGCGACATCGCCAGTGAGCTTGGTCTGACCGAAGGCATCGTGCGCCAATATCTCAAGGCGACCTTCAAGCAGACCGGCACCAAACGGCAGGCGGACCTGATCCGTGTCGTGGTCCAGCGGCTGATGCAGGATTTGTGACAGGATTTGTGAGCGGCCACCGCGCGCTTGCGGGGGCCTGCGCAATTTGCCGATGAGACTTCATTGTGCAGGACTGTTTAATTTTTGCGCTTGCGTGATTTTTGTCGCAGCGTAGCATTTTGTGCGCAGGTCCATGTTGCGGCCATCTAGGGCTTCCGGCCTCAACCCGCCGCTCATCCACCTGACACCAGCCCCACTGGGTCAAACCAGTGGGGTTTGCTTATGTATCCTCACATATTCAACACGCGGCCGTAAGCATCCAGCACGGCTTCCTTCATCGTCTCCGAGATGGTCGGATGCGGGAATATCGTGTGGAACAGCTCTTCCTCCGTCGTCTCCAGATTCATCGCGACCACAAAGCCCTGAATCAATTCCGTGACTTCGGAGCCGACCATGTGGGCGCCAATCAGCTGTCCGGTTTTCTTGTCGAAGATCACTTTGACCATGCCCTGGTCTTCGCCCTGCGCGATGGCCTTGCCATTTCCCACGAACGGAAACCGCCCGACGCGGATGTCCTTGCCCGCTTCCTTCGCCTTCGCTTCGGTGAGTCCCACTGAAGCAATTTGAGGATGACAATACGTGCAGCCGGGAATGAGCGTCTTGTCCATCGAATACGGGTGCATGCCCTTGATCGCTTCGACGCAGATCACGCCTTCATGCTCGGCCTTATGCGCGAGCATCGGCGGACCGGCGACATCGCCGATGGCGTAGATGCCGGCGACGTTGGTCTTACCGTAACCGTCGATGACGATACAACCGCGATCCGTTTTCACGCCGAGCTTTTCCAAACCGAAGCCTTCGATATTGCCGACGACGCCGACGGCTGAAATCACGCGGTCCACTTCCATCGTCACGGGCTTCTTGCCGTCGTCGATGGTGCAAACCACGCTGTCTGATTTCTTCTCAAGCTTCGTGACTTTCGTATGACTAAGAATCTTGATGCCTTGTTTTTCGAACTGCTTGCGAGCGACGCCCGCGATCTCGGCGTCCTCAACGGGCAAAATCTGCGGCAGCACTTCGACAACAGTCACCTCCGCACCCATGGTGCGATAGAACGACGCAAACTCGATGCCGATAGCGCCGGAGCCAACAACCAGTAACGACTTCGGAAATTTATCGGGATTCATCGCCTCGAAATACGTCCACACCAGTTTCTTGTCCGGCTCCAATCCAGGCAATACACGCGGCCGCGCGCCGGTGGCGACGATGATGTGCTTCGCAGTATACGCGCCCTCGCCCAGCGCGCCCTTCGGCGCTTCGGCTTGGGCTTTCTTGACAGTGAATTTGCCGCCGCCGTCCAACGAAGCCTCGCCCCAGATGATTTTGATTTTGTTTTTGTTCATCAAATATTCGACGCCGCCATTGAGGCGCTTTACCACGCCACGCGACCGCGCGATCACCGCCTTCACGTCGAACGACACGTTATCGGCGGAGAGGCCGTAATCCTTGGCGTGCTGCATGTAGTGGAAAATTTCCGCCGAGCGCAAAAGCGCTTTGGTCGGGATGCAACCCCAATTGTTGCAGATGCCGCCCAAATATGACTTCTCGACAATCGCGGTCTTGAAGCCGAGTTGC
Organism: Hyphomicrobiales bacterium; assembly: GCA_038241045.1. Lineage (GTDB taxonomy): Bacteria > Pseudomonadota > Alphaproteobacteria > Rhizobiales > Xanthobacteraceae > Afipia. Next base: position 3,791 of record JBBRGE010000281.1, read on the forward strand.
GCCGCGCGGATCGC
>JBBRGE010000282.1:0-3786 GCA_038241045.1 Hyphomicrobiales bacterium
ACTCGATCGCTACATTCTCATGCTTCGGCTCTACGACACGCCGGTTGGCGTTGCGACCCGGTCACAGAAGGACGCGCCGATGCCATCTGTTGCGACGGCGGACTGCTCATGATCCGCTGGCTGTTCGCAATTCTCGGGGGCATTCTGCTTGGCGGCGTCGTTCACCTTGTCAGCGTTCTGGCCCTGCCCCGCGTTGCCACGCTCGATGCCTATTCGCGCTTGACGCCGATCGCGCCGGTGAACGCCGTGGCCGCTATTTCTGCGCCGACACCGAACGATGCCCCGATGCCGTTCATGGATCCCGCATTCGCGAGTGCGGTCTGCCGTTACGATCTCTCAAAAGGCCCGATCAAGCTGACCGTTCCCGTCAGTCAGGCCTATACCTCCGTATCGTTCTACACGCGCGGCGAGATCGCCTACTACGCCATCAACGATCGCTCCGCCGGCCGCAAGGTGATTGAACTTGACCTGATGACTCCAGCGCAGCACGGCGAATTGCCGGAGGATGAAGACGTGACCGCAGCCGACCGGCTGATTATCGATTCACCGACCGAAACGGGGCTTATCGTGATGAAGGCGCTCGCGCCGGAGCCCGGCCTCATCGGACAAGCCCAAGCATCGCTGGCTGCGGCGACGTGCCGTGTGCAAACGGACGCACCGCAGGCCAAGCGATAACGGCTCTCACGTTGTTGCGCTGGTATTATCCGCCGACGCGAAGCGCGCGCCCAATGACCGCTGGTGCGCTGGTCCACGCCGCAGAGGCGCGTTCGGACAATTGTCCGATCAGACGATCCGCATCCACCGCCATCTGATCCGGCGCCTGTATGACCAACCGCTCCAGCGCCCAGCGATAGGACGACACGCGCTGCTGCAGGCACTGCTGCGCCCACTGCACCACTAGAACATTCTCGCGCATCCGAGCCTGCGCGTCGCCGCGTTCGCGTGGCGACAATTCGGTGATGTAACTCAGCGCCTTGTTCCGCTTGATGTCGAGATCGTTGACTTGCATCGCAAAGGGAAGAAATCGGTCGAGCATCACGCCGTCGTTGCGGACATCCTCGATTAAACCGGCATAGGCCGAAACCTGAGAGCGATGCGGCTCATCGATCAAGCGGCGCCCGTAGGCGGTGCGATCGAAGATAACGTTCTGACGCCATGGTGCCGGTAGCGACAGGTAATCGCCGAAAACAGCTTTCCATGCCGGGCGCGAATGCGGTGGTTCGATAAAGTAGTAGGCCAGATCGCGCAGACTTCGCTCGGAATCGGTCAGTTGAAACTGCGAAGGGATGCCGCCGAGACTTTGCGTTGCTTCAGCGCCGACCCAGGCGTGCATGTCCTCGTGATAGAAGGTAGCCCGAGTGCGCCCAAAATCATCGCCGGGGCAAGCCAGACCGGCAATGAATGGCAGTAGGTAAAGTGGATTGCACATACTGACCTGGCCGCGAGTGCGATTGATACGTCGATGCGGCGCAACGCGCCGGATTTAAATTCAGTCGCTCAGGAGCGTGCCCGGCGCTTGCGGCGGCGGCCTGGCGCAGTGCCCTCCGCAGGACCGCTGCCATCCGTGCTCTCGTCAGCATGTCGCTCGATCCGTATGGCGGGAAGAATCAGGATCGTCGCCGTGACGTCCCGCGCAACCGCCGCGATGCCGAAACCGCCCCGCCGCGACGCTGCGTCAGCCGGAAATTCAACGATGATCCCCATATCACTCTCTCCCGGCCGCCCGGGCCAAGTTCGGATGGGCCGACGGCACAAGGTCATTAAGGCGGAGCATGGTTAACGGGTTATTAAAGAGCGCTGGATAACGTCGGCTCGAAATTCACCGCCCAAGCAGTCGCGTACCCGGCATGACGGCACCCCCGATGTTTCAAGGTTTTGACGGCCTGATGACTTTGTCCCGGCGCGAAGGTGTCGACATTCGCCCGACGCTGCTTCGCGTGCTGACAGATTTGTACGTCCAGACCGCCAATCACTCGCGCGATGAAGATCGCCAGTTTGTCGAACTTGCATCGCGGCTGATCGATGAAGTCGATGACGCGACGCGCGCCGCTGTCAGTGCACGGCTTGCGATCTATCCAAACACGCCGCGCGAGTTGCAATGGAAACTCGGACTGCCCACGAGCCTGGACGAGCGGCTGTCGCGTTACGTGCCGAGCCCCCCGCTCAGCCAAGACGAGCCCGAGACGAATTTCGATACGGATGTCGGTTTTGTCCCGGTGCCGCACGTAACGACCGCGCCGACATTGTCGATGAAGCCGGATGACGCCTCGCAGCTCATCGTCATGTTCGTCGGCGCCAATTCCAATGAACGTCATCAGATCCTGTACAATCTGACTGACGCCCCGCTGAAACCTTCCACCCGCGTCGATCCTCGCCGCGCCGCGCGTGCCGTTCCGGCTCTCGAAAAACACGCGATGGCACGAAACGCAGCAGATTTCACGGCCGAACTTGCCGACGCGCTGATCCTGACTTCAAATGTCGCAACGCAAATTGTCAACGATCGCGGCGGTGAGCCGCTCGCCGCTGCGCTGAAAACACTCGACATGCCGGGCGACGTATTTCAGCGCGTGCTGCTGTTTCTCAACCCGGTCCTTGGATCTTCCGTGATGGACGTTTATCGCCTCGCGCGCCTTTACGAGACGATCACCGAAAGATCTGCCTTGATCCTGCTGTCGGCGTGGCGCGGCGCTTCGCTTGCCAATACACGGGCGAAATACCGCCCCGGTCTGCATGACGACGAGCGGCAACGCGGTCGTCCCGCCGCATCGCAGGCGCATCCTTCAGGACAACCAGCGTCAAACACGAGCGCTCGCAATACTTCGCGCGGATAACGCGCTAGTTTTTTGCAAGATCGAGGAAGTGCCGGCCTTCCTTGTCTTCGACCTCAATAATCCAGACATCCGGATCGAAGCTGATTTCTTTCGCCAGACGCGCTTCGACTGCCTGTTCGTCGGTCGCTTGCGGCGGCGACTGCGTAAAGATGCGCTCGATGGGGCGGCTGTCGTCATAGGTCGATTGCGGTGCGGGTACGAACAGCAGTGCCTTGCCATCCATCAGCGCTATCTTGACGAACACCGCTCCCGCTTCTTCAGCGCCGCGTCGTCGTACGGCACCAAAAATGCCGACGTTCTGGCATCGCCGCAGATAGGCCGCCGCCCAGATTGCTGATTTGAGTCTCATGCACGTAACGTTAGGCCAGCGCTACGCGCTACGCCAGCACGCGGAATTCGGCTCGGAATTATTCGATCGGGCGGCCGGTGAGGACCACCAGATCGCGAACCAACTTATCCGATATCTGACCGGTGACAGGCTGTTTGCGGTCGCGTTCGAATTTCTGAATCGCCGCATGGGTGTCGGAACCCACAACGCCGGTCGATTTCAACTGGCCGTAGCCAAATTCCGTCAATGCGCGCTGGATCGCAGCGATACGGCGCGTTGAGACGATCAGATCGCCGACCGGATCGGCCTTGGCGGCAGGAATGGCGGCCGGCGGGCGCAACGCCACAGCACTGGCCGGAGGCGGCGATGTCTTGGACAAAACAGGTGCTTCAATCGCCTTTGTTTCAGCCGGGCGCACTTCAGCGTCCTGTGGCCGAACGCGCGGCAACGGTGCTGGCGGTGCCAGTTGTGCAGACGTTGTCGCGGCAGGCGCTGCGCCGAACATCGGCGCGGGATGACGGCCCGGTTGCATGTAGAGCGCGTTCGCCACGATACCGAACACGACGATCAGCGCGGCGGTTCCCGCCAACGTGTCCTTCGGACTGTGCAGCAGGACGCGCATGACCA
>JBBRGE010000283.1:0-3782 GCA_038241045.1 Hyphomicrobiales bacterium
TCGTTCGATCGATGGAGTTGCCATGAGAAGTTCCTCTTGTTGAAGGAACTCCATCGTCCATCGCCAACCCCGCCGCGCCAAACCTCAATGCAGGTGCGCTACCGCCCGCCAAGAACCCCTGCCGCGAAGCGGCTTCGTGCAGTGGGCGCGTTGCCGACCGGCCGATTTTCGGCAAAGATTGGGTCGATTGCAGACCAGCAGCTCCCGGATAGCCATAGAGCGATAGCTGCCCGTCGTTCTTCCAGACGTGGTCAGGCACGCCATATCGGTTGACCCACTAGTTCTAAAAATTGCGGATCGACGTGCATCCACCGCGGATTCCCCAAGAAGTCGGATACACAAGTCGCGCACAGCCAGCATTGCGCGATGTCATTTCGCTGAAGGATCATGTCCTGCGACCATTGACCATTCCGAGCGTGATGGAAGATGCGCAGGTAAACCTGATCGGACAACTTCCATCGGACATGCTTGTATTCAGCTGGAGCGCTTATCTCCCCCCAATCGTCGTTACGAACCTCACTACCTGAATCCATTTCGATAATGCGCGTCCGTATTTGGTAGAGGGGATGCTCCCCCTTGCGGATGTACACGAACTGCTGTGCCACTGACGCTGTCATGTCAAAGTGGTACAGCATCACGTAGCCCCAAGTGCTTCCACCGGTCACTGAACCCTCGACGCGAAGAGCGGCGCCTGCAATCTCTTTGACAATCGCCTGCTTCATTTTTTCGTTCGAGAAGTCGATGTCGAGGAATTGCGCGCGAACTCCGTGCATTGTCGGCTTGTCGAGGAGGGTAGTAAGTCGTTCGAGATGTACGAGATCGACTTTGACCGGTGTTGAGGTTAGCAGCTGCTTGCGCTCTGCCAATGAGAGTTCCTGATTGGTCACGAATGCAATCCCAACAGCGCCGGCTGCGGTCACCCCTGCGAGATCGGCTTTGAATTTCACACGGATCTCGGAGAAGCTTTGCTGGCCTCGTGGAAAGTAGGCGGCCATGATCCATGGTTCCCCGTCCATGGTGCACGTCGCGTCCCTGCCGCCGTCTGGGCCGCCCATTGGATGGCTCGGGTCGAGATCCTTGTAACCGAGGTCGAGCAGGGCCTGCGCTGCTAATCGTTCGCTGGTTGATTGGACGCGGGTCCATTCTCGCAATCGATGCCAAGTTTCGTCCTCGCGAAGCAACAATCGTTCTCCATTCTCGATCATCATCAACTACACGCTCGTCGCCGCGTCGCAAAAGCTCATCCGGATATTTAGGGCCCCCTTACCTCACTCTAAAACTGAACGTCGAATCAAGATCCGGATATCCTTTGGGCCTGAGGCGGATTGGCAGGTTTGTACGGCGAACAGCGGTAGCTGTTTTCCATTTATCCGGCATTCACAGGGCACACGGCCCGCGCTATCCACTGTCTGCTTGAGCAGAGGGAACCTTTGATTGTGGGGCTGGGCGTTTGAGCAATATTAACATCAAACGTGCCGTCGAGAACATTAGGTCTGGCACGACCGTCTATACTCCGGTGATTGAACTTATCGTGAACGCCATTCAGGCCGTGCGGCTCGTCAAAACGACGGGCGGGCTTATCCGCGTCACGATCCTCCGCAGCGGACAGGTGGATATGCTCGACCGCATCGCGCCGGTTGATGGCTTTGTCGTTGAGGACGATGGCGTGGGCTTTGACCAAGCGCACCATGATTCGTTCGACACCCTCTATTCCGAATTAAAGGCAGACGAAGGCGGCAAGGGCTTCGGCCGGTTCACGTGTCTTAAGTATTTTGACCGGCTCAAGGTTGAAAGCGTGTTCCGCAACGCCGAAGGGCTGCGCTCTCGCAGCTTCGAGATGGGAGTCGGCAACGACATCATCATCAACGAGACGATCGGCGAGACCGAGAGTGCCGAGACCAAATCGATTGTCACGATCGTGGGCGCGAAGTCGGTTCGGCTACCGGACAAGGGGATCGACGTCATCGCCCGCGTGCTAGTCGAGCGGCTGCTGCCCTACTTCATCGACCGTAATTCCGAATGCCCCCGCATCGTGGTGGTTGATGGCGCTGACGGCGCCACGGTCGTGCTCAATGACTATCTTTCGCTCAAAAACCGGCAGATCATCGAGCTGGAAATCGCCGAGCCGCAAATCGTCCTGCATGCGCAGGATCAGACCGAGACCCTCGACGTCCGGGTGTTCAAGTTCTACGCTCCGCGCGCAAGCAAGAGCAAGATTGCGCTCGTCGCCCACCGGCGCGAGGTGACCGACGTCACGATCCAAAGCTACATTCCCGAATTTGCGGACGAATTCTACGACAGGTCCGACGACGGCGCCGCGTCCCGCGACCGCAACTACGTCGTAAAGGCGTATGTCTTCGGCGACTATCTCGACCGGAACGTGTCGCTCGAGCGCGGTGCTTTTAACTTCCAGCGCGATAGCGATCTAATCTACGGCATCTCGCAGTCGCAGATCGAGGGCCGCGCAGCCGAAGTGGCGCGCGACGCGGTCGGTCAGGAGATTACCGCACGTCGCGAACGCAAGGCGGCACGGATCGAGGATTACGTGACGACCGAGGCGCCGTGGCACCGTGCGCTTAGCCGCGAGGCCGACTTCTCGACGCTGCCGATGAAGCCGACGTCGCAGGAGATCGAGCTGCATCTGCAAGCCGCGAAATTTCAGCGCGAGATGGAGACGCGCGCGCAGGTCCGGCAGATCCTCGACAGCGACAACCCGGATGCACTGCGGGACCAGGTCGCCGAGGTCGTCGCGAGCATCTCGCAGACTAGCAAGAACGATCTCATTCACTATGTCTCGATGCGAAAGTGCGTGCTCGACCTGTTCGGCAAGGCGCTCGAGACCGACGACGAAGGCAAGCATCGGTCAGAGGGTGAGGTTCATGACATAATCATGCCACGCCGCAGGGACACCGAGGCGCTTGATTACGAGCAGCACAACCTGTGGATTCTCGACGAGCGGCTGAACTTCACCGAATACGTGGCATCGGACCTGCCGATCGATGGAGCGCGCACCGACCGGAGCGACGTGACGATCTTCAACCGGAGGATTGCCTTTCGCGGCGACAACCAGCCGAGCAATCCGATTACAATCTTTGAGTTTAAGAAGCCGCAGCGACACGACTTCGCGAACCCTTCGTCGGACGACGACCCCGTCCAACAAATCATTCGCTACGTAAACCAAATGCGGGAGGGTCGGTTCAAAACGCCAAAGGGGCGCGACATTTTAGTATCAGAAAACACTACCTTCTACGGCTACGTCGTGTGTGATCTGCCGAAGAAGGTCGCCGACTGGCTGCTCTACGAGAAGAATTTCACCATCATGCCCGACGCCATGGGTTACTTCCAGTGGTTTTCAAATACCCGTCTCTACATGGAGGTGCTCAGCTGGACGAAGGTGCTGGCGGATGCAGAGATGCGGAACAAGGTCTTCTTCCACAAGCTGGGCATCTGAACCGGATCTGCACCGCACGCCAACCGGCGGATAAACAGAAGGCGAATTTCGGCAGTGAAACGCACATGGCTGGATGCCTGACTCTGAGCGCAACGCCGACATTTCCGATAGGTCGCCCGCTGGCGCCGATAGACGAGGCCTACGATGCAGCCGTCAATGTCGCTGTCCGGCGGCGTCTCGCCTCAACGTGCATATTGACGGGCGTCGTAGTGTAAGCATCCGGCGAGGGCCGCGATAGCGCGCTTCAGTCGTTTGCCGGCTTCATGATGCGTTTTGCCGCAGCATTGCGTCGAGCGGCAATCCGTCCGAGAGCGCCGTGGATCGGGAAGTC
>JBBRGE010000284.1:0-3776 GCA_038241045.1 Hyphomicrobiales bacterium
CGCTGCAAGCGATGATGGTCACGCCCTCGCACGCCGCACCCGATGCGGCTTTCACGCAATTCATTGTCTCGCTCTGGCCGGACGCCCAGAAGGCCGGCGTCTCACGCAAGACGTTCGACGAGCAGACGCGCGGGCTCGAACCGGACTATAAATTACCTGACCTGATTTTGCCCGGCCGCCCCGCAACCGGCGCTCCGTCGCAGGCCGAATTCGTGCAGGTGCCGTCGGATTATATCAAAGAAGCCAGCATCGAACGCCTCGCGGGCGAGGGCCGGCGGCTCAGCGTTCAACATCGCGCCACGCTCGCCGCCATTGAAAAGCGCATCGGCGTGCCGGGCGCGATCATTCTGGCGATTTGGGGCCGCGAAACCGATTACGGACGTTACGCGCTGCCTTACGATGGACTGCGGGTGCTGGCGACGCAGGCCTATGTGGGGCGGCGTAAGGATCAGTACCGCGGCGAGTTCATCGCAGGCCTGAAGCTGATCGAGGACGGCGACGTGTCGCGGAAAAACTTCACCACCTCATGGGGCGGTGCCACAGGCCTCACGCAATTTCTCCCGTCGGAACTGGCCAAGCACGGTGTCAATTTCGATGGCAATGGCCGTGTCGATATCTGGACCTCCGTTCCAGATGCGTTGGCGTCTGCCGCGCAGCAACTCGCCAACAAGGGCTGGCAGAGCGGCGTGCGCTGGGCCTACGAAGTGCGCGCGCCGCAGAGCGTCGATTGCACGCAAGGCGTTCCTGAAATAACCAAGCCGATTGCCGAATGGCTGCGTGCGGGTTTCGTGCCGGTGCGCGGTGAAAAACTCAGCGGGGCCGAGCAGGCGCAAGCGGCATCGCTGCTGCAGCCGGAGGGAATTTACGGGCCGTCATTTTTGACAACGAAGAATTATTTCGTCATCAAAGAGTATAATTTTTCCGATCTCTATGTTTTGTTCGTCGGGCATCTGGCCGATCGGATCGCAAACTTGCCGCCGTTCGCAACACCATGGTCGGCATCGACGCAGATGCGCACCACCGATGTCGAAGCGATGCAGAAAAATCTCACAAAGTTGGGACTGTATAATTCCAAGCTCGACGGCAAGGCCGGGATGCAAACGCGCGCGGCACTCGGCGCGTATCAGAAATCCGCCGGGTTGAAGGTCGATTGCTGGCCGAGCGATGCCGTGTTGCGCGCGATGAACGCGGCGCGCTGAGTTAAATTCAACTGATGGCTAATTTTTTGGATCATTTTTGAGGGCGCATGATCTTTTCGGAGAATCGATTTCCACTTTTCCGGATCATGCGCTCGTCGCCATATTCCCGCCATTCGATTCCAAGTCCGTCACCGTCCGGTGAGATTTCCGAAGCACAGCCGAAAATCTCACGCAACTCACGGGCATCAAAAATAAAACCCGGCCGCGAGGGCCGGGTTCTGGAAATTCACGTTGAAGCGCGAGGCATCAATAGCCCGGGCAAACCTTCACGTTGCGATAGACGTTCTGTCCGATATACGGATCCCAGACAGGACGCTGTTCGAAGTAGCAGCGCGGACGCGGTGCGTAATACACCGGCTCATCGACATAGCCGTAAGGACGCGGCTGGCTGTTGGCAATCGCGCCACCGACGACGGCGGCACCGAGAATGCCAAGACCGATTGCAGCGGCGTTGCGGCCGCCTTCAGCCTTTGCGGATGGCATCGCGGTCGCGAGCGACCCTGCGAGTGTCGCGACGGCGAGCAAGCTAGTCAAAAACTTCTTCATGTTTCTCTCCTCAGATAACGCCATAACCCGGCGCAAGGCGATTGGTCTTAAGGTTCTCATCCGGGACGCAAGTTACCCCGGCTGTCTCCGTTTTCAAAGCATCCCCAATGCGCGGACGCGGTTGTCCCGGCCCCCATTATATCGAGATTCTTTGCGGGCCTAATCCAAAATTATCCCGGGCCCGTCGAATTTGACGGCCCGGGCTCATCGTTGGTCGTTGCAGTCGATCAAACGGTTCAGTTGCAAACCTGAACGCGGCGCACGCGCCAGCCGTAACCGTCCCAGAAGCGCTCACGCTGCAGGTAGCATCCGCCGCCGTAATATCCCTGCCCGCCATAATACGCAGGGGCATAACCGTAACGGGGCCCATATCCATACCCAGGTCCGTAGCCATAACCACCGGACGCGATTCCACCCAGAATGGCTGCACCGGCCAGACCGCCGATAACACCTGCTGCAATTCGTCCGCCGCGCGCTTCGGCAGGCGCTGGTGCCGCGATTGCGGTTACCGCGAGAGTGGCGGCGGCCGCGAGTGTCAGAATGATCTTTCTCATGGCATTCCCCTTTGGTGTTCGAGGTTCGATAGAAACGAATTTCGATGCGGAGAGTTGCATGCCCTGATTGAATGGAACCTGAATGCCGTGGCCCGAAATTGCCACTTTTTGCATTGCAGCATTCATCTTGCGGCGCGTTGGCGCGAAAGTTCTCCAAATGCAAACGACGCCCCGCGGTTAGCGAAGGCGCCGTCCAAATAGCTTGGCGATTTCAGCGGCAGGGGCTGAAATCAATGTCAGAACATCGATGCGTATTGGTTGAGACCCGCCTTCTGAACCAAACCCTTGGCGACCTGCTTCTGGCTGTCGTCGAGGGTGACCAGCAAAGGCTGCACGGCGGGCGCGAAGCGGCGCATCGCGGCTTCATCCACATTCGGTTCGCGTGCAAGAGCGCGCAAAGCGACGGCTACGGCTGGCCAATACTGCTCCTGCTCCGCCTTAAGTTTCAGCGCGACGCGATAGCGCAGGATTGCGACTTCGCTCATTGCGATACGCAGTGCCGAGACGCGTGCGGGCTTGGCGGTTGTTTCCATACCCGTGGAGGCGGTGATCTCTTGGGCGGGAACCGGCGCGCTCATGACAACAAGGAGCGCAATCGCGATGGGGAACTTTCGCATATCTCTCACTTTTTGGCGTTGGGAAGACACCTGTTGGGTAGGTGTCATATGTGACCAAAATGCGATGCAGCGCCTTAACCAACAGCCGAAATTTTGCGGTGCAATATGGGCAGATTTTGAGATGTAATTTCTTTCATAAGATCAATAGCTTGCATCTATTGTAACATTCGCAAATTAAAGTTGAAAATGGAACTCAAATTCAATTGGAACGCGATTTAGAACTGCGCCGCACAATCTGATCGTCACGCCAGTTTCCCAGATGCTTTTTCGAGCGAATCGCGCATCAGTTCGAGCGCCCGAAACGCAAAGGCCTCCATGTTTTCCCGCCGATCGCTGCGGCCGGTTTCGAGCGTGATTGTCTGCATCACCGGGCCGGCGACGCCCATGCAGGAATGCCCGGCAGCGTCGCCGTATCTATTGCCGGTGGGACCGGTCGCTCCGGTCTCGCTCAATCCCCAGGTCGCACCCAAAAGGACGCGTGCGCGCGCCGCCAGCAACGCTGCATAAGGCTCGGACGAGGCCCGCATCCCGTCCATCTCATCTTTGGTGATGTTGACCAGTGCCGCCCGTGCGCGTGGCGTATAGATCACCCCGCCGCCGCGGTAATAGGCCGATGCGCCCGGTATCGCGAGCAGCGCCGCCGAAATCAGACCGCCGGTCGAGGATTCGGCAATGCCGATGGTTTCGCCGCGCGCGATCAGAGTTGACGCGATCGTTTCAGCCAGCGGCAGCAGTTTTTCCATCACGAGTTCCATAACCACGACTGTGTTGCTTGTTTATGTAGCAGCAAAGCTAAAATGTCAGCACTGAGCAAAGTTCAGATGTCAGTTTTCAGTCCTCTTGGGGATTTTGGAGGCTGT
>JBBRGE010000285.1:0-3758 GCA_038241045.1 Hyphomicrobiales bacterium
CTTAACGCTGCGCGCGGCAGACACGGTTTCCCGCAGATCGCCCTCGCTCACGACGACAGCCAAACCCATCGGTCCTTTGCAGGCGCGCGTCCCGCCGCCGTCTTCGCCGCCACGACGAAGCACGCGGCAATCCTTCGGCGCGGTCGAGGAGTAGGTGCTGACAAATTGGGCGGTCTGTGCGTGGGCCGGGCCATCGCCGCAGGCCGCGGCGAGGATCGACATCATGACGATCGATAGCTTTCGAAGCATGCGGAACCCATTGAATGAAGTCGTGTTGCAATGAAGTCGTTGAAATCGGACATTGGTCGCTTAACGCATGTGGATCGTTCGATGCTTTGGTTTGAAATGCATGACATTGTCACCGGAATCGCCCTACAACTGAAATGCCAATCCCGTGTTGTTCAAGTGCAGTGAGCCTTCGTAGCCGTCATGCCGTCAATCTCGCCTCGCAAGCCCTATCGCATTGGCCGTTCCCGAACTGGACTGGGCCTCTTCGCCACCAAGAAAATCAAGAAGGGCAGCAAGATCGTCCGCTATTTCGGACCGATGCTGGATTCCAAGAACAAGAAGCACGACGCGATCGACAACAAATACCTGTTCGAGATCACCAATCGCTGGACCATCGATGGTTCAGTGCGCAAGAACACCGCCCGCTACATCAATCACGCCTGCAAGCCGAACGCCGAGTCCGACGTCAGCAAGAAGAAGCTGCGGGTCGATATCCGCGCCATCAAAACGATTCATCCGGGCGATGAGATCAACTACGATTACGGCACGGATTATTTCAAAGAGTTTTTGAAGCCGATCGGATGCAAATGCGTCGCCTGCGAAAAGAAGCGCAAGAAAAAGCGTGCCGAAGAGCGCGCGGAAAAATTGCGCAAGAAGCTGAAGGCTGAGAAGCGCGCCGCCAAAGCGAAAGCCAAAAAGAAGAAAGCCAAAGCCCGGACGGTGGCCAGAAAAAGCGCCACCCTCGGCTTGAAGCCCGCCAACGCCCATGCGCGCGGCACCGGGAAGCCCACCAGGACCAAGTCGGCGCGAACCAAATCGCTGACGCCGCGCCAGCCGAAAGGCCCGGCTCTCACGAGCCAGGCCTCATCGACTTAAGCCCCGTGATTTAATTTGGCGCTGCGGCGATCAGACTCCCTTGAATATATTTCCGGCCAGCAGAACGACGTAGCCGATCAGCAGCGTCGAGAACGGATAACCGCCGACGACTGGAATTTTGACGCCTGCGTACACGACGAGTACGGCAACGATGGCCAGAAGCACGGAAATGATAAAAACCGGAAGTGTCGGTGCGCTGAGATTCATGTGATGTCCCCCTAATCGCCGCACGAGCGCGGCTGCGGAATTGAAGCGCTCGCGCGGGTGAGGGTGCAAGAGCCAATGTCGTGGCAGATCGCGCATCCCTGTGGATGAATCTCCTTTCGTCATGGCCGGGCATAGCCGTTCGAAGAACGGCGTCGCTGCGCTCGCCTATGTCCCGGCCATCCAAGACTTGCTTCTCCGCTGTCCGGCTCTTATCTGTGGCGAAGCCGTTGAAAGGATCGCACCATGACCAAGCCGCTGCAGATCGACATTGTCTCCGACGTGGTTTGCCCGTGGTGCTATATCGGTAAAAAGCGCATCGAAGACGCGCTGGCGCTTGCAAGCGACGTGCCGGTGGAGGTGCACTGGCGGCCATTCTTCCTCAATCCGTGGGTGCCGCGCGAGGGCATTTCGCGCGACGAATATCTCACCACGAAATTCGGATCGGTTGACGCCTATAAAGGCATCGCGGGGCGCGTGTCGCAGGCAGCTCGCGACGAGGGTCTCGACTATCACACCGAGCTTGTGAAACGGCAGCCCAACACCACCGATTGTCATCGTTTGATTCACTGGGCAGATGCCGACGGCAAATCTGCACAGATGAAACAAAAACTGATGGAGCTTTATTTCCGCGACGGCGGCGATCTCACCGACGCCAACGTGCTGGTGAAAGCCGCCGCCGATATCGGCATGGACGCAGAGAGCGTGCGCAAGCGGCTTGCCACCGACGAGGATGTCGAGCTGATTTCCGCGCAGGCCAAGGATGCCTCCGACAAGGGCATCTCCGGCGTGCCGACATTCGTGCTGGGCGAGAAATATGCGATCTCCGGCGCGCAGCCGGCGGATCAATTGGCCAAGGCGATACGTCAGGTTGCGGCGGAAGTGAACGCGGCGGCTTAGGGCAAGCGCCAGGCGATGTAGATCAGCACCAGCAACATTGCGCCGTTCAGAAACAGAAGCGCATAAAGCAAGTTGCGTAGATCGGTCACCCAAGTCTGAGAGTTTTTGAGAAAGTCATCGAACTTCGGCGAAATCAGCGAGAGCCAGTTTGGGAGATCGCTCACGATCTCTGTCCTCTATGCCGCGACCGGTGCCGCATTCGGCAACGGCAGTTTGTACGGCAGACACGCGACGGCTGCAAAGATCAACGCGGCCGCGCCCGACATCAGCCAGAACAGCGTGTCGAAACCGTAATTGCCATAGATGAATGCGATCAGCGGCAGCGCCAGCGCGAACGCCGTGAAACTCACCACGTAACGCACGCCGTAAATCCGCGCGCGCGCTTCGCCGCTCGCCATTTTGCCGATCATGAAATCGTTGATCGGAATTTGCCCGAACGCGCCGAGCATGAAGCCGAATGCGGCAGCCAGCGCATAGCCATCGCGCAGCCCCGGCATCAGCGCGAAGAACAACACCTGAATGGCGGCGACGATCAGGAACACGGTCCGCGGGCCAAGCCGGTCGAGCAGCGAGCCGACCACAAGCTGCGCCAATGATGCCATCGCGAACACGATGAAAGTGAATGCGCCGATCATGGTGGCGATGTCGCCTTTGACGGCAGGCACGCCGCTGGCCGACAGCCATTGCGACATCGATGCCGCGATGCCTTGCAGCCGTTCGTCGAAGATTTTCGGCAGCGCGAATGTGGTGGACTGAAATACCAGGCTTGAGACGGCGGTGGTCAGAAACACAATTGCGGAAATCCGCAACAACAACGCCTTCATGTCCGCCGTCATCGGTGCGCTTGCCGCCGCCGCCATCACGGGCTTTTTGCGATGCGCATGCGCGATCTCGCTCCATTGGTGCACGGCGTAGAGAATGCCCAGCCCAATCGAGATCACGCCCGGCACGATGAACGCCATGCGCCAGCCGCCATTGTCGATGAAATAGCCGGTGATGAGCGCCGCACTGGCGACGCCGAGATTGCCCCAGATGCCGTTCATGGCAAGCCGCATGCCTGTGTTCTTCCAGCGCTGCGTGACGATTGCGAGCCCCACCGGATGATAGATCGCGGCGAAAATGCCGACGACAAAGAGGCCAATGCCGACCTGAAGAGGCGTTTGCGCAAATGCAGTTGCGATGGATGAGGCGCCGATGCCGACGAAATACACCGCGATCATGCCCTCGCGGCTCCATTTGTCGGCAAGCCATCCGGCAGGCAACGAGAACAGCCCGAACGCGAAAAAACCGGGCGTGGCGTATTTCAGCAGTTCGCCATAGCTCAAGCCCCATTCGCGTGACAATGCCAGCGCCGCGACTGTGGCGAAGATCAGCGTGAACAGATGATCGAGATAGTGGCCGACATTGAGAAACAGGAAATGGATGCGGTCGCGATTCATGATGGGCTTCTGAGTTGTCTTGGCATGAGGATTCGCGTGTAGCGTAACCGTTGCGCCGCGCTCCTGTCATACCAAATCGGCAACCGTCCTATTCAGAACGATTGCCGGTAA
>JBBRGE010000286.1:0-3757 GCA_038241045.1 Hyphomicrobiales bacterium
TGGTCGAATTTCGGATTGAGCGCGGGATCCGGAATATCGCCGCCGGCGGGGACGTAGAAATTATGCACGGTCAGCGGCCGCATGCCAGCCTTCGCGCCGAATGACACCGAGATGTGGCGTGAATCGATCTTGCCGCAGAACGTGCGCACGTCGCTGCTCTCGAACGGCAACTTCGAGACGATGGCGACGCCGTGATAGCCTTTCTGTCCGTTGAGCGCGATATGCTCGTAGCCGAGACGCTTGAATCGCTTGACCGGGAAAGCGTCATTGATGCATTTGGTTTCCTGCAGGCACAGCACGTCGGGCCGTGCGGCCTTAAGGAATTTTGCAACCAGATCGATGCGCAGGCGCACCGAGTTGATGTTCCAGGTTGTCAGGCTGAGGCGCATGGATTCGCGGTTGGAGGTTGATTGCGAAAATCCGTAGCCGATTTCAGCGATGCGCTCCAGCCCGCCCGGCGAGTTTCAAGCTAATTGTTGCGAGCTAGTTGTTGTTGGTGTTCTGATAATTCGTGAAATCGATCTTGAACATGGCCTGATCGAATTTCTTGGTTGTATCGAGATTGTAGACGGCGACCGTCGTGTCGTAGCCCTGCGGATCGGTCACGGTCCACTGCTTGAGCTGATTGTCTTTGGCACCAATCATCAGCATGAGCCGGCTGGTGCCGACCAATGGTTGCTTCTCCTCGATGGTGACGCTGACAAATATGTCGTCTGAGGTCACGCCCACCACATTGGTCTCTTTCATCAGATCGATACGATCCGACAAAAGATAACGCAGCGGCGTCTGCGACAATGGATAGATGTCTTGCGTAGCAAGTTTGCTGTCACGCACCGCGAGTGTGCTGCCGTCGGCGATCAGGGCGATTGGCGATGGCGCGTCATACTCGAAACGCAGCTTGCCGGGTTTCTGAATGTAGAAGTCGCCGGTGGTGCGGCTGCCGTCGGGACCGACCTGCACAAAATTGCCGGTCAAATTTTGAAGCCCGGTGATATAGGCGCTGACTTTGCTGGCGAGAATTTTCTGATTGGCGTCGAAGGCGACGCTTGGTGCGGGTCCGACCCCGAACAGTTTGCGCAAATCGGGAAGGATAGGATTGGGTGGCGCTTCGGATTGAATGTTCGGCGCGCCTGTTGAAGGTCTGGCGCGGGGTGCATCGGTCGCATCGCGCGATTTCGGTGCGGACTTCGGCACCGGCACAACTTGCGCGAAGGCCGGCAGCGCAATCACAGCGGCAAGAACAGCGCCGGACAAGGCGACGCCAAATTTACGGGATTTTGCACGATCGCGGGGCAGGCGGCGAAACTTTTGGCGATTGGAATATTTCAACGGTTCGTCCTGTCCGAATTTTCTTTTGACGACATGCGGGGCGAGTTTTGCCAGCTTAATCGGCCTAATGCCGCGCTGTGGCGATTTCGCGGCTTCGAATCGTATCTGAGATGCAAACTATCAGAATCCACCCTCTTCCTCCGCAACCAGAATCTCACGTTTTCCGGCGTGATTGGGCTGTCCGACGATTCCCTCTTCTTCCATTCGCTCCATCAGGGTCGCGGCCCGGTTGTAGCCGATCTGCAACCTGCGCTGGATGTAGCTGGTGGAGGCTTTGCGGTCGCGTTTGACGATGGCCACGGCCTGCGAAAACAGGTCGCCCTCGCCGCCGCCCATGCCGGTGGCATCGAACACCGCGCCGTCTTCTCCGGCCTCTTCCTCGGCAGTCACGGCTTCAAGATATTCGGGTTGGCCCTGCGCCTTGAGATGGCGAACGATCTTCTCGACTTCCTCATCGGACACAAATGGTCCGTGGACGCGGCTGATGCGACCGCCGCCCGCCATATAGAGCATGTCGCCTTGGCCAAGCAGTTGTTCGGCACCCATTTCGCCCAAAATTGTGCGCGAGTCGATTTTCGATGTCACCTGGAAAGAAATACGGGTCGGGAAGTTCGCCTTGATGGTGCCGGTGATGACGTCGACCGACGGGCGTTGCGTGGCGAGAATCACATGCAATCCCGCCGCGCGCGCCATCTGTGCGAGACGCTGCACCGCGCCTTCGATGTCCTTGCCGGCGACCATCATGAGGTCGGCCATTTCGTCCACGATAATGACGATATACGGCAGAGGTTCGAGGCTGAGTTGTTCTTCCTCGTAGATCGCCTTGCCGGTTTCCTTATTGAAGCCGGTATGTACTTTTCGCGTGAGTTCTTCACCTTTGGCTTTCGCTTCCGCGATACGCGCGTTGTAGCCGTCGATGTTGCGCACGCCGAGCTTCGACATGCTCTTGTAACGCTGCTCCATTTCCCGCACCGCCCATTTGAGCGCGACGACGGCCTTTTTTGGATCGGTTACGACAGGCGTCAGCAAATGCGGGATGCCGTCATAGACGGAGAGTTCGAGCATCTTTGGATCGACCATGATGAGACGGCACTGATCCGGCCTTAGCCGATAGACCAGCGACAGAATCATAGTGTTGATGCCGACGGATTTGCCTGAGCCGGTGGTGCCGGCGATCAGCAGATGCGGCATGCGGGCGAGATCGACAATCACCGGCGCGCCGCCAATATTCTTGCCGAGGCAAAGCGGAAGTTTCGCGGCGGAGTCACCGGATTCCTTGGTCGACAGCAATTCACGCAGATATACTTTTTCGCGCTGCTCGTTCGGAAGCTCGATTCCGATAGCGTTGCGGCCGGGTACAACAGCGACGCGCGCCGAGAGCGCGCTCATCGAGCGGGCGATATCGTCTGCCAGACCGATCACGCGTGACGATTTGATACCGGGTGCGGGTTCGAGTTCGTAAAGCGTGACAACCGGACCGGGATTAGCCTGGGAGATCTCTCCGCGCACGCCGAAATCCTGCAGCACGCCTTCGAGAGCGCGCGAGTTTTCTTCAAGCTCCGCTTTATTAAGCGTGATGCGGTCGGACGCCTTCGGCGCGGCCAGCACCGACAATGGCGGCAACACGAATGCGCCTTTGCGGACAGCGGGCTTCGGTTCGGCACGCTTGCGCGTGCGCGGCGCGGGTTCGTCCTCGTCATCTTCCTCGTTATCGAAATCCATTTCGTCGCGCGGCACCAGCGAGGGCGCGCGGCGGGCTTGTCCGAGATTCGGTTCAAGACGATCGAATGAGCGAACCGAGCCCATTTCGCCGCGTCCCAGCAACGTCCTGAATAGCGAGGAAAATATCCGGCCAATGCGCGCTTTTGCGCTCATTGACGCGTGCGCGATCCAGCCCAGGGTGAGCGAACCGCGATTGTCGTCATCCAGCTCGAAGTCTTCGTCATCGTCGATCATCGTTTGGCGCTCGACGAACTTTTCCTTAGAGCCAGCTCCGCTGGCAAACATGAACGCCGCCAGCATGGCGGCAAACAGAATGACGCCGAGCGTGAGGCGGTAGATGAACCCCGGCGGTCCGAATACAACGGCCGGAACGCGCACCAGCGCATCGCCGACCACGCCGCCCAATCCCGTAGGTAACGGCCATGCACCGGCGCGCGGTAAACAACTCGCAAGGGCTGCCGCAATCGTCGCTGACAATATCCAGCAGCCGATGCGCAATGCTTCGCGATCGAAATGGCGATGCGTCATCAAACGCCATCCCCAGATCGCGATCGGCAGGATCAGCATGATCGAACCAAGTCCGAGAATCTGCATCAGCATGTCAGCGCCGATGGCACCTGGACGGCCTATGACATTGCGGATCGGACCTGACGTCGCATGGCTTAGGCTTGGGTCGATCACCGACCACGTCATCAGCGCCGCCGCG
>JBBRGE010000287.1:0-3734 GCA_038241045.1 Hyphomicrobiales bacterium
GTCTTCCAGCACGGCGGCAGGTGCATCCGCATTGGTGCGGATTTTCTCAAGGCCCAAAGCCTGGTAGCGCGTGAGCTGAATGTTTCGCGCGGCGGCCACGCGCGCTGCGACTTCCGCTGAGCCTTCGGAGGGCGGCGGCAAAATCAAATCGGACGCACTCACAGCGGGGACTTCGATGCGCAGATCGATGCGGTCCATCAGCGGTCCCGAGATGCGTCCCTGATAATCGCCGATGCAGCGATCGATCCGTCCGCGCTTGCAGGAATAACCGGGCTCGTAGGCGTGGCCGCATTTGCAAGGGTTCATAGCGGCGACCAGCATGAAACGCGCCGGATACGTGACGCGATGATTGGCGCGCGACACCGCGACCTCGCCGTTTTCCAGAGGCTGCCGCAGCGAATCCAGAACGCGCGCGTCGAATTCCGGCAACTCGTCGAGAAACAGTACGCCGTTATGAGCGAGCGAAATCTCGCCGGGCTTGGCGCGCATGCCGCCGCCGGTGAGTGCCGCCATACTTGCGGAATGATGCGGGGCGCGGAACGGGCGTTGCGATGTCAACGCGCCGCCCTGAATCTCGCCTGCGACCGAGGCGATCATGGAAATTTCCAGCAACTTGGACGGCGACAGCGGCGGCAGGATCGACGGCAATCGCGATGCCAGCATCGATTTGCCAGAACCCGGTGAGCCGATCATCAACAGGTGATGTCCGCCGGCTGCTGCAATTTCCAGCGCGCGCTTGGCGCTTTCCTGACCCTTGATGTCGCGCAAATCCAGCATGTTCGATTTGCGCTCGGTGATTTTCGGCTGCGGCCGCGACAAAACTTGAGTGCCTTTGAAATGGTTGGCGATCTGAATCAGCGACGAGGCTGCAACGATCTGAAGGTCGGGACTTGCCCATGCGGCCTCGGCACCGCAGGCGGCCGGACAGATCAAGCCTTCGTCGCGCGAATTGGCGCCCATCGCGGCGGGCAACACGCCGGCAACCGATGCGATCGATCCATCCAGGCCCAATTCGCCCAACACCGTGAAATCCGACAGCGCATCCGGTGGAATCGCGCCGATCGCGGCCATCAATCCGAGCGCAATCGGCAGGTCGTAATGACTGCCTTCCTTTGGCAGATCGGCGGGTGCCAGATTGACGGTGATTCGGCGTGCCGGAAGCGCCAGACCCGATGCGATCAGCGCGGAGCGCACGCGTTCGCGGGCTTCGGATACGGCCTTGTCGGGAAGCCCAACAATGGTGAAAGCGGGCAATCCCGGCGCGACCTGAACCTGCACATCGACGGCGCGGGCCTCGATGCCCTCGAACGCGACCGTGGATACGCGCTGAACCATTCCGTCCCCGACTGGTGTGATCGCCAGCCAAAAGCCTAGCAGGAACTTTAGAACAGGGGGTATAGGTACTTTACACACCCAAGAATAATGGTATAATCGATTTAATCGCTGGTACTAAAGGGTTTGATTATGTCGATTTTATCGAAAAAATACTTCCATAACGAGGCGGCGGCTTTCAAGCATCTGGAGAAATTGCTCTGGGCTGACGGCGTTGTTTGCCCCAAGTGCGGCACCGTAGATCGGGCCGGACGCCTTGAAGGCGTGAAGGGCAAGAACGGCAAAGAGCGCCTTGGCCTCTGGAAGTGCTACGCGTGCCGCAAACAATTCACGGTTCGCGTCGGCACGGTTTTCGAGTCGGCGCATATCCCGCTGCACAAGTGCTTGCAGGCGGTTCACCTGATGGCTTCCAGCAAAAAGGGTATTAGCGCGCACCAGCTGCACCGCATCTTGGAAGTTCAATATAAGTCGGCGTGGTTCTTGGCTCACCGCATCCGCGAAGCCATGCGGGACAACAAGCTGGCCCCTATGGGCGGCGCTGGAAACATTGTGGAAGTGGATGAGACGTTTATCGGTCGCCTTGAGGGCCAGCCGATAGCGCGTGGCACCGCGACCAAAAACACGGTTCTGACGCTGGTTGAGCGCGGCGGTCGTGCGCGCAGCTTCCATATCGACAGCACGTCGATTGCCCAGATCGTGCCGATCATGCGGGAAAACATCAGCCGCGAGTCGAAGCTAATGACGGACGAAGCGCGGCACTACAAGGCGGTAGGTCGGGAGTTCGCTTCGCATGGTGCGGTCAACCACGGCGACTATGAATTTGCGCGCGGCGAGATTTCGACCAACACGGTTGAAGGCTTCTACAGTATCTTCAAGCGCGGCATGAAGGGCGTGTATCAGCATTGCAAAGAGAAGCATCTGCATCGCTATCTTGCAGAGTTCGACTTCCGCTACAGCAACCGCATTGCTCTCGGCGTGGACGATCAGCATAGGGCCGAAAAGGCCATCATTGGTGTGGTCGGCAAGCGTCTCAAGTATCGTCAATCTGGTATCGGAAGGGCGGCCTAGTAACAGCAGAGTCAAAAGGACTCTGAAATCAAAGGTTTAGCAACATATTGATATGATTTACGAATTAGTTATATGATTCGAATTGCGCGTGACACGGTGAATCTCCAGGCCGTAGCCTTCACGGGTCAGTCATGGAACGGGACTGATTTGGGATGTGCGTCATGTGGGGGAATTGGAGTCCCCACCGCGTAAACGGGCGGCAATGCCGCCCGTTACTATTTTTCGAGTCTGAGTATCGTTCCGTGTTTGCAGCAACGAGCTATTTCAGATGGCTTGCTCAAATGGAAAGACGATACCCAGAGTTCGTTGCAAGCCACATTTGGCTTCACCACCGCATGAAACCATTGGCCGTAAATCACGGATTCGAAATAAAGGAATTGAAGGTGGCCACGGCGATCTAACACCGTCCGGCCCAGATCGATCGTGATGCCAACCATGGGCATATCATGCGCGTCTAAACCGTGTTTCGTATGTGATTTTACGGCGTATGCGTGATGCAACTGAACTAGACGTGTTGAGCTTTTCAGGGCGAGACTCAGTTCAGGCGGAATCCGGGTGACCGAAACCGTCTGGGGTGCGCCAAATGCCAAAAATTCAACCCATTCAGACTCGGTCAACAGATGCCCAAAGGTAAAGAACTCGACCAGATTGCTAAGTTTCGCGAAGCCGCGCGCGCGGTCGGCGCTGCTGACAATGAAGCCAGCTTTAACAAGAAGCTGCGGAAGATCGGGAAGGCGAAGCCTGTGGAAAGGCCCAAGCCGAAAAAGAGGCCCAGCAATTAAGCCGGGCCTCTCTCTAGTTATGCTGCCGAGTTAAGGCGTTTTGCCGCTGCGGCTTTCGATCCGAAGTGGGTACGCTCTTTCAGAACGTCATTCACGCGCCCAGCGCTCACATTGTACGAAGCGGCAATGATGTGCTGGTACTCGCCATTCCAATGGCGAAGCCAGACGTTTACCGCGTCTTCAAGGGTGAGTCGGTAGGGTTTCGGTTTAGGGATGTTGTCGTTCGACATCAGTTAGGCCTTTTCGTTGAAAGGGCCCTTCGATGGATTGACAGCGAGTCTGCTGTGCGAGAGTCTGCACAGGTCTTTACGGAGACGCGCCGGGAACCCCTCGAAGGGCCTTGGTGTGAATGGAAGGCCAGACCCGCACGGTCTGGCTTTTTCCATATCTGGCTGGAATCGGAACTCAAACCAGATCGTGAACGCTAAGGTCAAACCTTAACGCACGTCAACTATTAGCCAGACAACCTGAATCAAACACTAAATATGGTGGGAAATGACGGTTTGTCGCCGCTGTTCACAGGCGCTGGGTGTGGAAAGTACAGGAACCGGT
>JBBRGE010000288.1:0-3719 GCA_038241045.1 Hyphomicrobiales bacterium
ATTGGGAATCATGGGTGTTTCCTTAAGGAGCCGCCTTCGTAAAAGCGGCCTTCGCGCTCGCCCTGCTTAATTCCACTCGACCATGACATGTGCGCAACTCAAGGTGAAGGGCAGTCGGCTCCTCTCGGCTATTCAAATCAACCCCTTGCCCTGAGCCTTCTATGCGGGTGTAATTCGGGCTGAAAATCCGGTATCGGAATATAGCCCGGAAAATCAATAAGGGATCGACGATGCACGGCACCATGAGCAAGGCAAAGGACGAACGCCTGCGCGCCGCACGCGAGCAGGCCTATGCGATGCCGCTCAAGGATTTTCATCCCGGTGCGCCGAAGCTTTTTGCCAACGATACGCTGTGGCCTTATTTCGAGCGCCTGCGCGCCGAAGAGCCGGTTCATTTTTGCACGACTTGCCCGGTCGGCGATTACTGGTCGGTGACCAAATACAACGACATTATGCATGTCGACACCAACCCCGCGATTTTCTCGTCCGACGTCAAACTCGGCGGCATCTCGCTGCGCGACGTCACCGATGATTACAGCTGGCCGAGCTTCATTGCGATGGACGAGCCCAAGCACGGCCCGCAGCGCAAGACCGTGTCGCCGATGTTCATGCCGGCGCCGCTCGACAAAATGGCCCTTCTGATCCGCGAACGCTCGGCGGAGATTCTCGACAATCTCCCCCGTAACGAGACCTTCAACTGGGTCGAGCGCGTTTCGGTCGAACTGACGACGCAGATGCTCGCAACGCTATTCGACTTTCCATGGGAAGATCGGCGCAAGCTGACGCGCTGGTCCGATCTGGCGACCGCGCTGCCGAAAAGCGGCATCTATGAAAGCGAAGAAGGGCGACTGAAAGAACTCGGCGAGTGCGCGGACTATTTCATCGGCTTGTGGAACGAACGCGTCAACGCGCCTCCGACCGGCGATCTGATTTCCATGATGGCGCATAGCGACGCCACTCGACACATGAACCGGGAAGAGCTGCTCGGCAATCTTATTCTGCTGATCGTCGGCGGCAACGACACCACGCGCAATTCAATGACCGGATCCGTGCTCGCGCTCAATGAAAATCCCGATCAATATGACAAGCTGCGCGCCAATCACGCATTGGTCGAGAGCATGGTGCCGGAAGTCATCCGCTGGCAGACGCCACTCGCGCATATGCGCCGCACCGCTCTTCAAGACACAGAACTGGGCGGCAAAACTATCAGGAAAGGCGACCGCGTCGTGATGTGGTACGTCTCGGGCAATCGCGACAGCGAGGTGATCGAGGATGCGGATCACTTCATCATCGACCGCGCGCGGCCACGTACTCATATGTCATTCGGCTTCGGCATTCACCGCTGCGTCGGAATGCGGCTTGCTGATTTGCAGTTGAAAATCATCTGGGAAGAAATCCTGAAGCGCTTCGACAACATCGAGGTTGTCGGCGAACCCAAGCGCGTGTATTCGAGCTTTGTGAAGGGCTACGAGACCCTGCCGGTTCGTATCAACGCGTAGGATTGCAAAATTGAGCACGGACATCGTTGCGGGCGATGAGTTCTCCGATATCCGTGAATCGGTTGCAAAGCTGTGCGCGCAATTTCCCGGTGAATACTGGCGCAAGCTTGATCGAGAGATGGCGTATCCGAAGGAATTCGTGCAGGCGCTGATCGACGCCGGTTATCTCTCGGTCTTGATTCCCGAGGCGTATGGCGGCTCCGGCCTGAAACTCTCCGCCGCGGCCGCAATCCTCGAAGAAATCCAGCGCGCAGGTTGCAACGGCAGCGGCTGTCATGCGCAAATGTACACAATGGGCACGCTGCTGCGGCACGGCAGCGACGCGCAAAAGGAAAAATGGCTTCCACGTATCGCCAGTGGCGAATTGCGGCTGCAGGCCTTTGGCGTCACCGAACCCAGCAGCGGGACCGATACATCTTCGTTGAAGACCTTCGCCAAGAAGGACGGCAACAGCGGCTATGTCGTCAACGGCCAGAAAATCTGGACCAGCCGCGCCGAACATTCCGATCTGATGATTCTGCTCGCGCGCACGACACCGAAAGAACAGGCGGCGAAACGCACCGACGGCCTTTCGGTGTTTCTCGTCGACATGCAGGAAGCCAAGAAAGTCGGCGGGCTCACCATTCGTCCAATCCGCACCATGATGAACCACTCCACGACTGAAGTTTTTTTCGACAACCTGAAGGTGCCCGCGGAAAATCTGATCGGCGAGGAAGGTAAAGGCTTTCGCTATATTCTGTCGGGCATGAATGCCGAGCGCATCCTGATCGCAGCGGAATGCGTCGGCGACGCCAAATGGTTCATCGAGAAAGCCAGCACCTACGCCAAAGAGCGCTCGGTGTTCGGCAGACCCATCGGACAGAATCAAGGCATCCAGTTTCCAATTGCCAAAGCCTACGCCAACATGCGCGCGGCTGAGTTGATGGTGAAGGAAGCCACCAAACTTTATGAAGCCGGCGCGGATTGTGGCGCTGAGGCCAACATGGCGAAGATGCTCGCCGCCGACGCATCGTTCGAGGCTGCGAACGCCTGCATCCAGACCCATGGCGGTTTTGGCTTTGCGGAGGAATACGACATCGAACGAAAATTCCGTGAGACGCGGCTTTATTCGGTCGCGCCGATTTCAACCAACCTGATCCTGTCGCATCTTGCCGAACATGTGCTCGGCATGCCGCGCTCCTACTGAGACCAAACATGCTGCCGCTCGAAGGAATAACCGTCGTCGCCGTCGAGCAAGCGGTTGCGGCACCGTTCTGTACCTCGCGCCTCGCGGACGCCGGTGCCAACGTCATCAAGATTGAGCGTCCGGAAGGCGATTTCGCGCGCGCCTACGATGCGGCGGCGAAAGGCCAAAGCAGTTATTTCGTCTGGCTCAACCGCGGCAAGAAATCTGTCGTGATCGATCTTGCAACCGAGGACGGCAAGAAATCGCTAGAGACCTTGATCGCGAGCGCCGACGTGCTGGTGCAAAATCTCAAGCCGGGCTCGATGGACAAGCTCGGTTTTTCGCGCGAACGCCTGTTGAGCGATTATCCGAAGCTGATTTCTTGCACCATCAGCGGTTATGGCGACGACGGGCCTTACGCGCAACGCAAAGCTTACGATCTTTTGATTCAGGCAGAGTCAGGCCTTTGCTCGGTTACGGGCGGACCGGAATCGCCGTCGCGCGTCGGGATGTCCATCGTCGATGTCGCAACCGGTGCCGCTGCGCACGCCGCCATTTTGGAAGCGCTCATCGCACGCGGGCGCTCGGGGAAGGGTTGCGACATTCGCATTTCAATGTTCGACGTGATGGCCGATTGGCTGACAGTGCCGCTACTGAATTCTGAAAATGGAAATCCGCCGAAGCGCATGGGCCTCGCGCATCCCTCCGTCGCGCCCTATGGGGTTTTTAAATCAAGCGACGACCACGAAATCCTGATCTCGATCCAGAGCGAGCGGGAGTGGAAGATTTTCTGCGCCAAGGTGATCGATCAGCCGGACCTGCCGACCGACGAGCGTTTCGCAACCATGGTTGCGCGCGTAAAAAATCGCAAATTGACCGATGACACTGTCGCTGGCGCGTTCGCAAAGCTCACGCGCGATGATTTACTCAAACGCCTCGGGGACGCGGACATCGCGTTCGCCGAAGTCAACACGATGGACGGACTTTCAAAACAACCGCACTGAAGACGTATCGAGGTGATTTCACCTAATGGCGTTGTCAGCTATCCGGCGACT
>JBBRGE010000289.1:0-3671 GCA_038241045.1 Hyphomicrobiales bacterium
CAGATAGTTGGAGTTCTCGACGCCCTCCGCGATGCCCTTATAGGACAGCAAATCGCCGATCGCGTAGCTGGAGAGAAAGTCCGCGAGGTCTTCGGCGGCAACATCGGTGTAGACCGCCATCGCGAATCCTCAGAGGCGTGCCTATTCCGCGGCGTCGTTCCGCAACGGGCGCGGCAACGGGAAGAATTCGTTTTCCTGCGCGGCGGATACGGTCTCGACGCTCAGATTGTAATGAGCGGCGAACGCATCCATGATCTCCTCGACGATCACTTCCGGCGCGGAGGCGCCCGCAGTGATGCCGAGGGTCTTGATGCCCTGGAATTTTGTCCAGTCGATTTCCGAGGCGCGCTGCACCAGTACCGAGACCTTGCAACCCTCGCGCTCGGCAACTTCGCGCAGCCGCTGCGAGTTCGACGAATTCGGCGAACCGACGACCACCATCGCTTCAACATGCGGCGCGACCTTCTTCACCGCGAGCTGACGATTGGTGGTGGCGTAGCAGATGTCTTCCTTGTGCGGCCCGTCGATGTCGGGGAAACGCTCTTTCAGCACCGCAACGATTTCGGCGGTGTCATCGATCGACAACGTGGTCTGGGTGACGAAGGCGAGCTTTTTTGCGTCCTTCGGCTGGAAGGTTCTTGCCGCTTCCATGGTCTCGATCAACACAACCGCACCTTTAGGAAGTTGGCCGAGCGTGCCGACGACTTCCGGATGACCGGCGTGGCCGATCAGGATGATCTCGCGACCGCGCTTGTAATGAATTGCCGCCTCGCGATGCACCTTGGTTACCAGCGGACAGGTGGCGTCCAGCGTGAAGAAATTGCGCTTGTGCGCCTCATTCGGGATCGCCTTCGGCACGCCATGCGCGGAGAACACCACCGGCGCGTCGGTCTGCGGAATTTCGTGCAGCTCGGCGACGAAAATCGCGCCCTTGGCCTTCAGGCTTTCCACGACATAGCGATTATGCACGATTTCATGCCGCACATAGACGGGCGCGCCGTAGAGCTTGAGCGCCCGCTCCACCGTGTCGATCGCCCGCACCACGCCGGCGCAGAAGCCGCGCGGGGAACACAGCACAACGGCGAGATCGGGTTTTTTAGCTTCTGGGGTCATTTTTGAGCCGGATTCGAGCGTTTTAAAGGGATTATCACGAGATTATCTCAGGAGATTATAGCCGACTTGATACCGACTTGGGGCCGCACTCCCCTGTCTGTCAAGGGCGAGCCGAACCATTGCACGGGCCGCCCCTGCCAGACTATATAGGTGCGAATTCCCGTCATCACCGATGACCAGACGGCTTTACCCCCAAAAAATCCGGTGGGCGAAGCGTAAAGGAGATTTGCCATGAGCAATGCACCGCTGATGCCAAAGGCAACTGCCGTGTGGCTGGTTGATAACACCGCGCTGACCTTCGATCAGGTCGCCGAATTTACCAAAATGCACCCGCTGGAAGTCCGCGCCATCGCGGACGGCGACGCGGCGCAGGGCATCAAGGGCATGGACCCGATTTCGACCGGGCAATTGACCCGCGAAGAGATCGAAAAGGGCGAAGCCGATACTGATTATCGGCTCAAACTCGGCGAATCCAGGGTGACGCTGCCGGAAGCCAAGAAGAAAAAGGGTCCGCGCTACACGCCGGTGTCGCGCCGCCACGAGCGGCCGAGTGCGATTTTGTGGCTGGTGCGCAATCATTCCGAATTGAAGGACAGCCAGATCATGCGGCTAGTCGGCACCACCAAGACCACGATCGCCAGCGTGCGCGACCGCACCCACTGGAACGCATCGACTCTGACGCCGATGGACCCGGTGACGCTCGGACTTTGCTCGCAGATCGAACTGGATTTCGAAGTGCAGCGCGCCGCGAAAGAAAAGCCCGCCGGCACGATTTATGGCGGCGCGACTTTGTTGCCGGCATCCGAGACCACGCGCAAGGACGCCGAACAGGAAGTCGCCGCAACTACGGAAAAACAGCGCGATGACATGAATGTCGATGCGGTGTTCGCCAAGCTGAAGAACATCAGCAGCACCAAGAAGGCCGACGACGAGTAGGCGCGCGCGACGTGCTGAAATTTGTCAGCGACCGTTTCGACAAGATGGACAGCGCGCCGCTCGAATTCTCCGCAGCCACGAAAAATAATCCCGCGGCGCAATTTCGTGCGTCCGGGTTATGCGATGCACACATCGCCGCGCGAAAAGCGCGACGCGGTGGAGCGGCGGGAGGCGCCAGGATGTTTGCGAGACACCCTTGAGGCTGGCCTTGCGATCGGCCCGCCCCGCGCGGTTTGCAAACAGGCGTGCGAGACCGGCCTGCGAACCGTGCGCGCCCAATGACGTAGGGCGCGGCGCCTCCCGGCGCTCCACCGCTGTCAGTTGGGTTGCTGGCTCGGAAGGTGATCGGTCATCCGAACCAGCGATCGAGCTCGGAATATATTCCTAGATTGCGGGACTTGTCAAGAGACGGCTATTTGGCCTTTTCGCCGTCCTTCTTCGCGGCCGCGCGTGCATCCGCAATCGCCAGTTTGAACTGCTCCGCCGTCAATCCGCCCGGGACGCGGAAGCTACCGACGATGAAAGCCGGCGTGCCGCGAAATCCGAGAGCCTCGGCCTGATCGTTGTTGCGTTTCAGCAGCGCATTGACCGACGCCTTGTTGGCATCCAGATCGGCCTTGGCCTTGACGACATCGATGCCCGCTTTCGAAAGCGTGTCGTCGATCACAGCCTCAGTCAACCGCCCCACCTTGCCGATCAGCGCGCGATGCGCCGCCTCATACTTGTTTTGATATTTCGACGCAATCACAAGTTTCGCCGCATAGGGCGACGGGTCGCCGAGAATCGGCCAGTCCTTCAGCACTCGACGTATCTTGCCGTCCTCCTTCACCACCTGATCGACGATCGGGGCGATCTTCTTGCAGTAGGGACACTGGTAATCGGAATATTCCACAATGGTGATGTCGCCGTCCGGATTGCCCAGCACCGGGATGTCAGCGTCGCGCAAAATTTTCTCACGCGACAGCGGATTCGCGGC
This sequence comes from Hyphomicrobiales bacterium, assembly GCA_038241045.1. Lineage (GTDB taxonomy): Bacteria > Pseudomonadota > Alphaproteobacteria > Rhizobiales > Xanthobacteraceae > Afipia. Next base: position 3,026 of record JBBRGE010000289.1, read on the forward strand.
GTCCTGCGCATACGCTGCGGGTGGCGCGCCAAATAGAAAAACCGCGAACGCCGCAGCGGCGAGATGTTGTCGTGTTGCGAAGATCATTGAATGGCTTTCAAAATTGCAGCATCGCATCTTTGAGAGTTCAAAGTGTCGTGGGGGCCGCGAAGAAAATAATCAGTACCGTTTGTTCAACATGTCCTCGGAGAGATTACGATGCGCCTTTTCCATCCGGTCGCCGCGCGACGCCTGCACGTCGCGATCCTTGAGGCACGCAACATATTCCTTGGAGCCTGCCGCGCCTTGCGAACGGCAGATCGCGTCATCGTCGGTGACAGCGACCGGCTGGTTGCGCTCGAAACTCGAACAGGCCGACAGCAGCGTCGCGGCGATGCAAAGCGCCAGCCAGAATCGTATGCGTGACCGATGCATGGAGAATCCATTATTGCGAGTACGGTGCAGATACCGCAGCGTTACTCGAGTTCGATGCTGCCATCGATCACATATGAGAGATCGACGCCAGCAATCGTGAGCGTCATCTTGGCGGGCAGCTTTTCGTTGCCCTTCAGCTTGCCGCTCTCGACAGCATCGCGTACCGCCTTCTCGATCTCGCGCTGGCTGCTGACGCCAACCGTTTTCAGAAATTTGCGCAGGCTGCCGTTAA
>JBBRGE010000290.1:0-3659 GCA_038241045.1 Hyphomicrobiales bacterium
GGCGGCTCGTCGGTGCGGATGGTTCCGGCCGAGCAGATCATCGACACACCGATGGATTTCGACAGCCTCGGCAAGCTTCGTTCGGGTCTCGGCACCGCGGCCGTGATCGTGATGGACAAGTCGACCGACCTGATCCGGGCGATTGCGCGGATTTCCTATTTCTACAAGCACGAGAGCTGCGGCCAGTGTACGCCGTGCCGCGAAGGCACCGGCTGGATGTGGCGCGTGCTGACCCGCATGGCCGAGGGCCGCGCCCACAAGCGCGAGATCGACATGCTGCTCGAAGTCACCAGGCAGATCGAAGGCCACACCATTTGCGCGCTCGGCGACGCAGCGGCGTGGCCGATCCAGGGATTGATCGCGCATTTCCGCCCGGAAATCGAAGCGCGGATCGACGATTATTCGCGCAAAGCGGGAATCGACGACATCGGCATTCTCGATCCGGCCAAAATGGTTGCGGCGGAGTGATGGCAATGGCACGTCCGGCGGCATTCTGGCAGAAGTTCGGCACGCTGGCGCAGATGGCGCAGGCGAGCGTCGCGCTGTTGGGATTCGTCGCCGTTCTGATCCAGATCAACGAAATCCGTTCCAACAATCGCGAAGCCGGCGCGCGTCAGGCATTCCTCGGCTACACCGATTTGGCGTTCAAGAATCCGCAATTCTCGTTGCCGGATTACGACGCGATCAAGAAACGTCCGCAGAGCGAGCAGGTTCAATATGAGAGCTTCGTCTCGTATTTTCTGTATTCCTGCGAGGAAGCCATCGCGGCGTTTTCCGACAAGCGCGAATGGCAGGCGTCGTGCGATTACGATTTGAAAGCACATCTGCCGTTCCTCTGCGACAAGAATACCGTCGAGCCCGCATATCTGGCAACCTATGGCACCGAAACGCAAAAGTGGATCAAAGCATCAATGGCGCAGGCCGGCGTGGCCGCGCCGGATTGCAAGTTGAGAAAGTCTTGAGGCAATGAGCAAGATTCTCATCGACGGAAAAGAGTTCGATCTGCCGGCGGAGTACACGCTGCTGCAAGCGTGCGAAGCGGCGGGCGCCGAGATTCCGCGCTTCTGCTATCATGAGCGGCTGTCGATCGCGGGCAATTGCCGCATGTGTCTCGTTGAAGTTGCTGGCTCGCCGAAGCCGGTCGCAAGCTGCGCCTTGAATGTACTCGATTGCCGTCCGGGTCCGAACGGCGAATTGCCGTCGGTGAAAACCAAGACCCCGATGGTAAAGAAGGCGCGCGAAGGCGTGATGGAATTCCTGCTCATCAACCATCCGCTGGATTGCCCGATCTGCGATCAGGGCGGCGAGTGCGATCTGCAGGATCAGGCGATGGGTTACGGCGTCGACACGTCGCGATTTGCCGAGAACAAGCGCGCGGTCGAGGACAAATATCTCGGCGCCCTTGTGAAGACCTCGATGAACCGTTGCATCCAGTGCACGCGCTGTGTGCGCTTTGCTGCGGAGGTCTGCGGCGTGCCGGAGATGGGTTTGACGGGGCGCGGCGAGGATGTCGAGATTACGACTTATCTTGAAAGCGCGCTGACCTCGGAGTTGCAAGGCAACCTCGTCGATATTTGTCCTGTCGGCGCTTTGACCTCTAAGCCGTATGCGTTCGCTGCACGGCCTTGGGAATTGGGGAAGACGCAATCCATCGACGTGATGGACGCGGTTGGCTCGGCCATCCGCGTCGATACGCGCGGGCGCGAAGTGATGCGCATTCTGCCCCGCATCAACGAATCCGTGAACGAGGAATGGATTTCGGACAAAACACGCCACGTCGTCGACGGGTTGCGCACGCAGCGTCTCGATCGTCCGTTCATTCGTGAAGACGGCAAGTTGCGCGCAGCGTCTTGGCCGGAAGCCTTTGCGGCGATTGCTTTGAGGCTCAATCGTATCGACGGCAAGCGCATCGGCGCGATTGCGGGCGATCTCGCGGCTGTCGAGGAAATGTTCGCGCTCAAGGAATTGATGACGAAACTTGGCTCGGTGAATGTCGCGACGCAGGACGCTGGCGGCCTCGATCCGAAGACGGGCCGCGCATCTTATATTTTCAATCCGACCATTGCGGGCATCGAGCAGGCCGATGCGCTGCTGATCGTGGGCTCCAATCCGCGCAAGGAAGCATCCGTACTCAACGCACGCATCCGCAAGCGCTGGCGCAGCGGCGCTTTGAAAATCGGCGTGATCGGCGATAAGGCCGATCTGACCTATGGCTATGAGCATCTTGGTGCGGGCGCGGACACGCTGGCGGACATTGCCTCGGGCAAACATTCGTTCTCGAAAATCTTGAAGGAAGCGAAGAACCCCATCGTGTTGGTCGGCGCCGGCGCTTCAACGGCGCTCGCAGCCGCTGCGAAACTCGCGATGGATATGGGCGCAGTGAAGGCGGACTGGAACGGTTTCGGCGTTCTGCATTATGCCGCGTCTCGCGTCGGCGCGCTCGACATCGGCTTCGCGCCAAGTATTAATGTCAGCCTGAATGCCGCGCAGATGACGGCGTTCGGTACGCTGGATGTTTTGTTTTCGCTGGGCGCGGATGAGATCAAAATTCCCGACGGCACTTTCGTCGTCTATATCGGCACCCATGGCGACCGTGGCGCGCATCGCGCCGACGTCGTTCTGCCGGGTGCGGCATACACCGAAAAATCCGGCATCTTCGTCAACACCGAAGGCCGCGTTCAGATCGCAAGCCGCGCGGCGTTCCCCCCCGGCGATGCCCGCGAGGACTGGGCGATCCTGCGCGCTCTGTCCGAGGCGCTTGGTAAGAAGCTGCCGTATGACTCGCAGGCGCAATTGCGGCAGGCGATCTTCAAATCAGTGCCGCATCTGATGCGCGTCGATCAGATCGAAGCGGGCGATTTGTTGGGCGTGAAGGCGCTCGCGTCAAGCAGCAGCGCCAGTGACAAGTCGACGTTCAAGTCCCCGGTCGAGGACTTCTATATGACCAACCCGATTGCGCGCGCATCCGCCGTGATGGCCGAATGCTCGCGCCTTGCGTCGGGTAAACTTCTGAACGCGGCGGAGTAGGGCGATGGCCGCATTCTTCGCAAGCGATTTCTGGACCGGCACGCTCTGGCCGCTGATCATCGTGATCGGGCAGAGCTTCCTGTTGCTCGCGTTGTTGCTGGTGGCGATTGCGTACATTCTTCTGGCGGATCGCAAAATATGGGCGGCGGTGCAAATCCGTCGTGGCCCGAATGTCGTCGGGCCTTGGGGCCTGCTGCAATCCTTTGCAGATTTGCTGAAGTTCGTTCTGAAAGAGCCGATCATTCCGGCAGGCGCCAACAAGGGTGTGTTTCTCCTCGCGCCTCTAGTGTCGTGCGTCCTGGCGCTTGCCGCATGGGCGGTGATCCCGGTCAATCTCAACTGGGTGATCGCCGACATTAACGTTGGCGTACTTTATATCTTCGCGATTTCATCGCTGTCGATCTACGGCATCATCATGGCCGGCTGGTCGTCGAACTCGAAATATCCGTTTCTCGCGGCTTTGCGCTCGGCAGCCCAAATGGTGTCCTACGAAGTTTCCATCGGCTTCGTCATCATCACGGTTTTGTTGTGCGCCGGCTCGCTCAATCTCACCGCCGTGGTCGAGGCGCAGCACACCAAGGGTCTCGCAAGCCTGATCGGGTTGCCGTCGCTGACGTTCCTGAATTGGTACT
>JBBRGE010000291.1:0-3651 GCA_038241045.1 Hyphomicrobiales bacterium
TGACGCTGTTCGGCGACAGTCTCGCATCCGGCGGTGGCGGTTCCGGCAGCGGCGGCGGTTTCAGTTCGGGCGGGTCGAGTAGCGGCGGCGGTGGTTTCAGTGGAGGCGGCGGCAGCTTCGGCGGCGGCGGCGCATCGGGTAGTTGGTGACCATGGGCATCAAGCGGATCGGCAAGCACCTGATTGCAAATCGCTGGCGCGTCCGGCGCGTGTTTCCGCGCCTTGTGTTGAGCAAAATCGAAAAGGCCATCAAGGCCAGCGAAGCCATTCATGAGGGCCAGATTCGCTTTGTCGTCGAAGGCGCGCTCGACGTCCGTCCACTGTTTACCAACCAATCGCCGCGCGCCCGCGCCATCGATGTGTTTTCGCGGTTGCGTGTTTGGGACACTGCGCACAGCAACGGCGTGTTGATATACCTGTTACTCGCCGACCGCGATGTGGAAATCGTCGCCGATCGCGGGATCGATGCCAAGGTTGGCAAGGTGGCATGGGAGCAGATTTGTCAAACGATGGAAATCGAGTTCCGCGCCCGGAATTTCGAGCGCGGCGCGCTCAAGGGGATTGCGGAGATAACCGCACTTATGGTCAAGCACTATCCGTCGTCAGGCCCGCATCGCAACGAACAGCCAGACAAGCCGCTGGTGATATGAGCGGGCAATAACTGCATCACCTGAAATTCAACGGCGCGCTCTTTCCTGCTGTTGATTGATCGAAAAATCCGCAATAGTTTCCATCAACGGAATTTTCAGGATTTTGAAATTGCGCCAATTCTTCGTTCACCGCGTCACGTCCCGTCGCGTCACGTCCCATTTGGTGATGATCGCAACGGCGATCGGTGTATTGGGGGCGGCACAGCCTGCGTCGGCATTGCGGTTGAGCCCGGAGCAGGCGGAGATGTACACGTCGGTATCGATCAATCCGCCCTCTGCGGAAGAAATGACGATCTGCTACGGCTTCGTATGCCGCCGCCGCGCCACGCTGGATTTCACGGCTTCCGACAAAAGCGAACTGACGAAAATTCTCGGCACGGGTAAGGCGTCCGCGGTCGCGGAGCGCGCTGCCATTCAGAAAGCGGTGATATGGTTCGACAAGCGGGTCGGGCCGATGATCGGGACGACCAACCGCGTTGCTGATGCGGACATTCGCAGCGGTGCTTCGGAAGGAAATTTCGATTGCTGGGATTCGACGCGCAACACGTCGAGCTTTCTGTTCGTCTTGCAGGAGTGGGGCCTGCTGAAACACCACATGGTCGGCAATCCACGATATCGAGGGAATATCCTTGTGCTTCAGTTGCCGCACAATACCGCCGTGCTGGTGGAGAGCGAAAGCAAGATCGAATGGGTCGTCGATATGTGGACGACGAAATACTTGCAACCGCCTGACGTGATGCTGGTCGAGACGTGGCTGAAGAAGAACTGAGGTTTGGCGTCAGGCCGACGCCTTCTTCACGCTCGGCCAATAACGATCTCGCAAATGCCGCTTGACGAGTTTGCCGGTCGGCGTGCGCGGCAGTTCCGCCTCGAAGTCCACGCTTTTCGGGCATTTGATCGGCGACAAATGCTTGCGACAGAATAGTATCAAATCAGCCTCGAGCGCCTTGCTCGCCATTGCCATGTCGTGCGGCTGCACCACGGCTTTGACTTCTTCGCCCATCTCCTCATTGGGAACGCCGAACACCGCGACATCGGCCACTGCCGGATGCGAGATCAGAATGTCTTCGGTCTCCTGCGGGTAGATGTTCACGCCGCCGGAAATAATCATGTAGGCCTTGCGGTCGGTGAGATAGAGGAAGCCTTCGTCATCGACATAACCGACGTCGCCGATGGTCGACCAGCCCTTGTCGTTGTAAGCGCCCTTCGTTTTCGCCGGATCGTTGTGATAGGCGAATTGCGGGCCTTCGGCGAAATACACTGCGCCGACTTCGCCGACAGGCAATTCCTCGTCGTTCTCATCGACGATCTTGATCTTGCCGACGACCGCCTTGCCCACCGTACCGCGATGCGTCAGCCATTGCTGCGAGTTGGACACGGTGACGCCGTTGCCCTCTGAGCCCGCGTAATACTCAACGATGATCGGTCCCCACCAGTCGATCATCTTCGCCTTGACCTCGACCGGGCAGGGCGCTGCGGCGTGGATTGCCGATTTCAGCGACGAAACATCGTACTTCGTGCGAACATCATCGGGAAGTTTCAGCATGCGCACGAACATCGTCGGTACGAGTTGCGAAACATTGATGCGATGTTTTTGAATGAGCGCGAGATAGTCCTCGGCGTCGAAGTGCTCCATAATGACGGAGGTGCCGCCGAGCACGCCGACCATCATGTTAAAGCGCAAGGGCGCCGCGTGATAAAGCGGCGCGGGCGACAGGTAAATGCTGTCTTGCGACATGCCGTACATGTCTACGCACAAAAGTTTCAGGAATGCGTTTGGCACGATGATGGACGTTTCCGCCGCGACCCGCTTGACGCCCTTCGGCCGTCCCGTGGTGCCGGACGAATACAGCATGTCGAAACCGGCGCTCTCGTCGGCAACAGGAATCTTGGGCTGTTTCGCTGTTCCCCCGTCCCATGCGCGGAAACCTTCCTGAGCCTCGCCGGTCATGAAGAAAATCGTGCCGGGCGCACCCGCCATCAGGGGCGTGACAGCATCGGCGCATTTCGGCGTGGTGATGAGAACCTTCGCGCCGCAGTCCTTGACGATGTAGGCGATCTCGTCGGCGGTGAGATATCGGCTGATCGCGGTGTAATAGAGACCGCTGCGCTGCGCCGCCCAGCATATCTCCATGAAGGCGAGCGTGTTCTCCATCAGGAACGCGATGTGGTCGCCGCGCTTCAGGCCAAGCGCGCGGAACAGATGCGCAGCCTGATTGGAGCGTTCATCCAATTGGCGATAGGTGATCGCCTCGCCGGATGCCGCCATCCGGTAGGCGACTTTGTCTGGCGTCGATTGCGCGTGAATGGATGGATGCGTCATGGCGGTTTGCCTGCGCGATTACAACCGCTCGACGATCGTGACGTTCGCCATGCCGCCGCCCTCGCACATCGTCTGCAGGCCATAACGCTTGTTGCGTTGCTTGAGTGCATTCACAAGCGTGGTCATCAGCTTGGTGCCGGAGCCGCCGAGCGGATGTCCGAGTGCAATCGCGCCGCCATTGACGTTGAGGCGCGACGGATCGGCCCCGGTGTCCTTCAGCCACGCTGTCGGCACCGAAGCGAACGCCTCGTTGACTTCAAACAGATCGATATCATCGACCGACATTCCGGCTTTCTTCAGCGCGCGATGCGTCGCGGGCAAAGGTGCTTCCAGCATGATGACGGGATCGTGGCCGATCATGGTCATGTGATGAATTCGCGCCATCGGCTTGAGGCCGAGCGATTTTAAACCCTTTTCGTTGACGATCATGACGCCCGATGCGCCGTCGCAAATCTGGCTTGCGCTCGCAGCCGTGATGCGTCCGCCTTCGGCGATCAGTTTGACGCCGCGAATGCCGTCGAGCGTCGCGTCGAAACGAATGCCCTCGTCGACGGTGTGTGTGTCGGTCGAGCCATCGTCGCGAGTGATCTTCAGCGGAATAATTTCATCCTTGAAAGCGCCGGCCTGCGTGGCCGCAATCGCCTTCTGGTGGCTGTCGTAGGAACACTGGTCCAGTTCG
>JBBRGE010000292.1:0-3651 GCA_038241045.1 Hyphomicrobiales bacterium
GAAGGGCTCGCGCGCTCGGCGCGCCACAAATCGGGCGTGGCGATGCGCTTTCCGCGAATCAGCCGCCTGCGCTGGGACAAACCGCCGCGCGACGCCGACCGTCTTGAGACACTTGAACGAATGTTAATCTCCGACAACGCAAATCCCACGCCCGAAACTATCGACAGCCATTGACGCCGACGAGACGGTTCCCCATGTGCGTGCTATCGTGCATCCGCACGAACGATTTGGGAGACCACAATGCCGGACGACGTCAGGGAATTGCCAGCCAGGGACGACAATGTGTCGCGCTTTCTCGGCGGTTCGCCATTGGCGGTTCTGCTGCGGCTGGTGCTGCTGTCGGTTCTCGTCGGCGTTGTGCTTGCCGCGATCGGCTTCGACCCGTGGAATATCGTCACCAGCATCCGTCGGCTGTTCCAATGGATCTACGATCTCGGCTTCGATGCCATCAACGGCTTGTGGCGTTACTTCCTGCTGGGTGCGGTGATCGTGGTGCCAATCTGGCTGATCTCGCGGCTATTCCACACGCAGCCGCCGCGCCGTTAATCGTTGAGTCCGGCTAATTCTCAAACAGGCCATGGCTCCGCCGTTATCGTCGCCGCATCCGCGCCGACGATTTCGGACAATGAATCGCGGCCTGTTCGTCGCAGCGTTGAAAGCAGATCGGTCTTGATGTCATCGACGAGGCCGAGGCCCTTGTAGATCAGCGACGAGTAAAGCTGGATCAGGCTCGCCCCGGCGCGGATTTTCATCAGCGCCGCACCGCCGGTATCCACGCCGCCGACGCCAATCAGCGGAAACGCGCCCTCGGCGCGCACATAGGTTTCCGCCACCATGCGGGTGGATAGCCGCAACAACGGGCGTCCCGACAATCCGCCCGCTTCCTTCGCACGCGTCTGATCGCGCAACTTCTCCGGCCGCGACAGCGTGGTATTGGCGACGATCATTCCATCGACACGGCGTGAACACGCGATGTGAACCACATCGTCAAGCTCCTGCAATGTCAGGTCAGGCGCGATCTTCAGCAGCAACGGCGAATCGCCAGCGTTTTTGCGAACGCGTTCGCGCGCATCGACGACGCGCGCCAGCAAGTCATCCAAGGCCGCCGACTGTTGCAAATCGCGCAGACCCGGCGTGTTGGGTGACGAGACGTTGATGGTGAAATAGCTCGCGACCGGTGCGAACAATTCGATTAGCTTCACATAGTCTGCTGTTCGATCCGTCGAATCCTTATTCGCGCCGACATTGACGCCAACGATGCCGCCCAGACGCGCGCGCGACGCCAGCCGCCGCAGCACCGCTTCCGCACCGTCATTGTTGAATCCCATTCGGTTGATGACGCCCGAATCTTCTTCGAGCCTGAACAGCCGCGGACGCGGGTTGCCGTCTTGCGGTTTCGGTGTCACCGAACCGATTTCGACGAAGCCAAATCCCAGCCGCAAAAGCGCGTCGGGTACTTCCGCATTTTTATCGAACCCCGCCGCCATGCCGATGGGGTTGGGGAAATTCAACCCGAACGCACGCATGGCAAGTTTAGGATCGCCTGGCCGCGCTTTTGCCGGTGGTAGCATCCGCAAACCGCCTAGCGCCAAGCGATGCGCGTCTTCAGGATCGAGCCTGCGCAACAGCGGCAACGTGAGCGCATCGAAAGCGCGGATCACGACACAAGCTCCGGAATGACGTGCGATCCATCGGCGCGCGTTTGCACGGCAAAAACGTCTGTCACTGCTCCGAGATCGAGTTCGTCGTACAGATGCGGAAACAACTCGCCGCCACGCGATGGCTCCCACTTCAAAGTCTCGCCCAGCGCCGCGGCATTGATCGCCACAAGAAAGAGCCCGGTCTGACCGGCGAAATGTTTCGCAAGCGTGCCTGCAACCTGCGAGGGCGTGGAGAAATGTATGAAACCGTCGCGCCGGTCGTCGGCGCTGCCGCGATAGCGGCCCTGCCGTTCGGCCTCACGCCAGGCAGGCGCGGGGCAAATTTTGTAAATTTTTGATATCGGCATTCAACTTCAGGCTTGTCGTTGAAATTTATCGGGTTTTCGCGTTACCGGCGCTCCCGCCGGACCGTATCGGCGCTCAGGACGCACATCAAGTGGAGCATTGGCGATAGAGCCGATTGCAGCCGGGTCCGATTCAAGGTAATAATTCCTAGTCTTGATGAACCATCTGCCCGGTCCGGTTGGCCGTGCTTCACGATCCGGCCCATGCATGTTGACCCACGATCAAATCTGGACGGCGCTCGACCGTCTCGCCGCACGCGCAGGGCTTTCGCCCTCGGCGCTGGCAAAAGGCGCTGGCCTCGATCCCACAACATTCAACAAATCCAAGCGCATCACCAGCGACGGACGCGAGCGCTGGCCGTCAACTGAATCCGTCGCCAAGGCGTTGGCCGCAACCAACACCACCGTCGACAGGTTCGTGCAGTTGATCGAGGACAGCGCGGGCACGGTTCAATCCGTGCCGCTCATAGGTTTCGCTGAAGCTGGCGCTGGCGGGTATTTCGACGACGGCGGATTCCCCATCGGGCGCGGCTGGGACGAAGTCGGCCTTCCGTCCGTGAAAGACGAGCACGCTTACGCGCTGAAGATTTCCGGCGATTCGATGAAGCCGGCCTATCGCAACGGCGACGTCATCGTGGTGTCGCCGGCGGCACCCATTCGCAAAGGCGATCGCGTCGTGGTGAAGACGACGAGCGGAGAGGTCATGGTCAAAGAGCTTCGCCGCCGCACCCAGAAGGTGATCGAACTCGCATCGATCAATCCGAGCCACAAGGATCGTGCGCTCGACGCCAAAGATATCGAGTGGATTGCGCGCATCGTTTGGGCGAGCCAGTAGAATCCGCTAAAAATTTTCTCAGAATAAGCTGCTAGCCGCTGATACGCTTCAGCGCCGCGTCGATCATCGCGATGGCGTTCGTCACGCCATACACCGCGACGAACGATCCGAAGCGCGGGCCTTTCTCCTGACCGAGCAGCACCTGATACAGCATGTTGAACCAGTCGAGTGACACGCCGGGACGGCCGTCCTTGCCCTTCTTCACTAAGTCAAGGAACGGCTCACGGCGGCCTATTTCATAAACCACGTTCTGGATGTCTTCGGCCGAAGCGTCAGAAGGCAACTGCGCCAGCGCATCGCGCAGATCAGTCAACGCAGCACGCTCACTGTCGGTCGGCTCACGGAATTTTTTCGTCGGGGCCACGAAGTCGCGATAATAGTTGATTGCATAGCCGACCAACGCATCGAGTTTAGGATGCGTCTTCGGCGTCACGCCCGGACGATAGCGTCCGATAAAGCCCCACAGCGTTTCGGCATTTTCCGCATTCGACGACGACACTAGCGTCAACAGAAGTTGAAACGTTACCGGCATGTCGGCAGGTTGCGGGCCGCCAACGTGAATGTGCCAAACCGGATTGCTCAGGCGTTGCTTGCCGTCCTGCCGCGGATAACCGTCGAGGAATTGCTGATAATCATCGACGTTGCGCGGGATGACATCGAAATGCAGCCGCTTCGCAGCTTTCGGCTCGCGATACATAAAGAGCGACTGCGATTCCGGCGAGGCATATCGCAGCCACTCGTCGATGGTCAGCCCGTTGCCCTTCGACTTGGAAATCTTCTGGCCCTTGTCGTCCAGGAACCGTTCGTAATT
>JBBRGE010000293.1:0-3646 GCA_038241045.1 Hyphomicrobiales bacterium
CGCCCTCCTTGAAAAAACGCTCTATTGGCTGCGCGTGACCGGCGGGCTTCGGCCACATCACCGGTGCCATGACGTCGAACTCGTCGTCGGTGATGTCCGCAATACCGCCAATATCGAAATCGCGGCTGCCATTATTCTCGAATGCCGAAAGCGATGCGTGCTCACGAAAAATATCGGCAGCCGATGTGAACGAAAACGCAGCAGCGTGCCCAAGCCGCTTCGCAACTTCGCCAACGATCCACCAGTCCGACTTAGCCTCACCCGCCGAAAGCAAAAATGAGCGCTGACGCGAAATGCGTCGCTCCGAGTTGGTGACGGTGCCGGATTTCTCGCCCCACGCTTGCGCCGGCAGCAACACATGCGCGCCTGATGTAATGCTGTCGTTCGAATTCACATTCTCCGAGATCACCAACAGATCGAGCTTGCGCATTGCTGCACGTACCGCGTCAGCGTTCGGCAGAGAGACCGCAGGGTTGGTTCCCATCACCCACAACGCTTTGATGTCACCCCGGCCGATGGCCTGAAACATTTGAACGGCCTTCAGGCCCTCATGTGTGGCGATGTGCGGGGCTTTCCAGAACCGGCGCACGCGATCGATATCGGGCGGAGTAAAGTTCATATGGGCCGCGAGCTGGTTCGCCAATCCGCCGACCTCGCGGCCGCCCATCGCGTTCGGCTGGCCTGTCAGTGAGAACGGCGATGCGCCGGGTTTGCCGATGCGCCCGGTCGCCAGATGGCAATTGATAATCGCATTGACCTTGTCGGTGCCTTGCGCCGATTGGTTCACGCCCTGCGAATAGAGCGTCACCACACGCTGCGTTGCCGTGAACATCTGGAAGAATGCAGTCACATCGGTTTCGGCAAGGCCCGTCGCCAATGCTGTCGCTGCCGCACTTCCTCCAATGCCGCGCGCCCGTGCGAGCGCTTCGTCGAAGCCGTTAGTGTGTGAAGCAATGTAGGATTTGTCGAGCGCGCCATTGTCGGCAAGATGAACCAGCAGACCGCAGAAAAGCGCGCTGTCGGTTCCGGGCTTCAGGCCGAGAAATAGATCGGCATCGCCTGCGGTATCAGTGCGCCGCGGATCGATGACGACCATGCGCGCGCCACGTTTTTGTTTGTTGGCGATCATGCGCTGAAACAGCACAGGATGGCACCACGCGGCGTTTGAGCCGACGAGCACCAGCAAATCGGCATCGTCGAGATCGTCGTAGTTTCCGGGCACGGTGTCGGCGCCGAACGCGCGGCGATGTCCGGCGACCGAAGACGACATACAAAGCCGTGAATTGGTATCGACATTCGCCGCGCCGATAAATCCCTTCATCAGTTTGTTGGCGACGTAGTAATCCTCTGTCAGCAATTGTCCCGACAAATAGAACGCGACTGAATTGCGTCCATGCTTTGCCATGATGTGTTGAAGACGGTTTGCGACATGGTCGAGCGCGTCCGTCCAAGCCACGCGCTCCATCTCGCCACTTGAAACACGCACCATTGGATGCAACAGGCGTTCGCGAAGGCCGAGCGTCTCCCCCAACGCCGAGCCTTTCGAGCAAAGCCGTCCGAAATTCGCTGGATGTTCGGGATCGCCTGCAATCGTCGCGCCTCCATTGCCATCGGGTGTCGCGAGAACGCCGCAGCCGACGCCGCAATAGGGACAGGCGGTTCTGACTGCGGGCAACGCTGCGCTCGTCACTGTCATACAGTAACCCGCACGACGTTAAACGACGAACCTAAAACGGACGGAAAGGAAGCGTGCCGAATACGACGCCAGCGATCAGCAGCAATGCCCCATAAGCGGCGAACGTCTGAAGACGTGCATTCATTTTGGCAACCGGAGTTTCGATCGCCGCGGATTGCGGTCGTGAAGACTGGTGAACCAGGAATTGCAAACCACGCATCGTCGATCTCCAGAGGAAGGTGATGCGTCGAATTAAGTTGTTTCCCTAAGCCTTCACAAGATCGACCCGAAAAAGACGATAGTGTTGCATCCAACTGAATGCTGAGAGAGAGTTCTTCTCCCAAATGCAGCCGCGCTGGATAAAATGCCTCGCTGAAATCGCGTCGCGGACCGGCACCCGTCATCAATAGACGTCCTGCTGATATCGCCCATTTTTCTTAAGATCGGCGACAAAGCTCACCGCCTCGTCGATGGAGCGCGCGCCATATTGCCCGACGATATCGACCAGCGCGCGTTCGACATCTTTGGCCATCCGCTTGGCATCGCCGCAGACATAAACATGCGCTCCCTCAGCGAGCCACGTCCACAAATCGCGCCCTACTTCTCGCATACGATCCTGCACATAAAATTTCTCACCGGTGTCGCGCGACCATGCCAGCGAGAGCCGTGTCAGGTGGCCGGAGGCTTTCATCGCATTCAATTCATCGGCGTAAAAGAAGTCGTAGTCGCTGCGTTGATGGCCGAAGAACAGCCAGTTGCGGCCCGGTGCGTTTGTTGCCTGCCGGTCGTGAAGGAAAGCGCGAAACGGAGCAATGCCGGTGCCGGGTCCGATCATGATGATCGGGCTGTTCACGTCTGCCGGAAGCGCGAAGCCGTGGGCCTTTTGAACATAGACTTCCAGCCGGTCTCCCGGCGCGATGCGCTCGGCGAGATACGTCGATGCAACGCCGATCCGTTTGCGCTTGCCGATAACGTAACGCACCGTATCGACGGTCAGCGACAGGCGTCCCGGCGTTGCGATGTGCGACGACGAAATCGAATAGAGCCGGGGCTGCAACGGCTCCAGCGCCTCCACGAAGGCTTCTGGATGCGGGCGAACGCCTGAAAATTTCTGCAACGTTGCCATCACGTCGAGGTTGGCGGCATCGCCGTCAGGATCTTCGCCGCGTGCCAAAGCGGTGGCTTTCTCACGCAGCGCGCCACCTGAAATGAAAGACATAAGTTCAAAAAGTTTGTCCGGCGCTGGCGAGAGCGAAACGTCGCGATGCAACACCTCGCGCAATGTCTTGCCGCCAATCTCCATGGTGGGAAGCGCGCCGAGCATCGCGATGATCTGATCGACCAATCCCAGATCGTTGTTCGCAAAGATGCCGAAGGAATCTCCAACGACGTAGTCGAGGCCCGGACCTGAAAGATCGAAATCAATGTGCCAGGTCTGTTTTTCGGAGCCCTCCTTGTTGAGGAGGCGGCGCGACACAAAGATGGCTTCAACCGGATTGTCGCGAGAGCGACCGGGTTCTCCGATTAGAGCCGCTGGAATCTCCGACCGCGGGGCTGGCGACGCGGCTGCTACGGCTGGGATATTCTCAAGCTCGACATAGAGCGTCTTGAGCATGCGCGCAGTTTCCTTGCCGCCGGGCACGCAGAGATTGAGTCTCGGCTCCTTCATGCTTGCGATCACGTCGGAGTAATCGCTGCAATTATAACCGCACTGGCCGCAATCCTGCTGCGCCATCGCCGCCATCATCCGCCGCCGCAATGGACGGCCCTCGGCGAGTTTCATGCGTTCGTCGATCGCAATCGTCTGATCGTGCCACGGTGCCTCGCCGTCATCTGCGTCGGCACTCTTCATCACCGCAGCGCCCTGCTCCGCCGACAATGGCATTACCGCATTGTCGAGCGATACGAGCCCGGCGAAGATGCCATTGAGCCAGGAACGCTGTTCGTTCGAGAAAGGCGCGGTCACCGGAA
>JBBRGE010000294.1:0-3602 GCA_038241045.1 Hyphomicrobiales bacterium
CGAAGGCTCCGGCGGCGTAGGGCCTCTCAGCTAAAACGACGAATGGCCGGGATCGCTTCCGGCCTTTTGCATGTCGGAGTGGCGCGCACATTACGCCGCCGGAGCCTTGGCCTCGGCTAGTGTCGGATAATCGACATATCCCTTCGCGCCGCCGCCATAAAACGTCGTCTTGTCAGGATCATTGAGCGGAGCGCCAGCCTTGAGACGCTCGACCAGATCGGGATTCGAGATAAACAATTTTCCGAACGCGATCAGGTCGGCCTTGTTCGCCGCGAGTTGCTCGTTGGCCAATTTCAAGTCGTAACCGTTATTGGCAATGTAAGTGCCCTTGAAGCGCTTGCGCAGGCTGTCGTAGTCGAACGGCGCGACGTCGCGCGGACCGCCGGTCGCGCCTTCGATGACGTGGATATAAACCAGCTTCAGCGCACTGAGATGGTCGACGATATGATCGAACAGCGGTTGCGGGTTGCTGTCGGAAATATCGTTGGCTGGCGTCACAGGGGAGAGGCGAATGCCGGTGCGGTCCGCGCCGGCTTCCGACGTAACAGCTTTTGACACTTCGAGCATCAGCTTGGCGCGATTTTCGATTGATCCGCCGTAACCATCGGTGCGCTTGTTGGCTCCGTCCTTGGCGAACTGATCCAGCAGATAGCCGTTGGCACCGTGAATTTCGACGCCGTCAAATCCGGCGGCGAGTGCATTGGCGCTGCCGCGCTTGAAGCCGTCGATGATGCCGGGAATTTCGTCGAGCGTCAGCGCGCGCGGCTCAGACACATCGGCGAAGGTGCCGCCCACAAAGGTCTTGCCTTTGGCGCGGATGGCGGAGGGCGCAACGGGGGCTTGACCGTTTTCCTGCAACGAAGTGTGGGAGACGCGCCCGACATGCCAGAGCTGAAGGAAGATTTTTCCGCCGCGCTCATGCACGCGATCCGTGACTTTGCGCCAGCCCGCGATCTGATCCTTCGAGTAGATGCCGGGCGTGTCCTGATAACCTTGGCCCTGCTGCGAAATCTGCGTCGCCTCGGAAATCAGAAGGCCCGCAGATGCGCGCTGGCCATAATACTCGATCGCCAGTGGATTTGGCACCAGACCGGCCAAAGCGCGGTTGCGCGTCAAGGGCGCCATCACGGCGCGGTTCGAAAGCGTGAGTGCGCCGAGCTTGTACGGTTCGAAAAGTTTTGAGGCTGTCATTTTTTTTCCAATGCGGGCAATATCGATGCAATTGCATGTAAAGCGCTAGATCGCGAATGACAAGTCACAGCGCGTTGAACAGGGCAGTCATGCGCGCATTGCGCGCTTTCAAACAAAACCGCTCGTCAAACTGAGGCCGAAAGAGATGAAATCTCTCTCGGCCTGTCTTGAATGACTTAAGCAATGCCGAGGAAATCACGTTTGCCCAATTCGACGCCATTGTGACGAAGGATGTCGTAGGCGGTCGCGCAATGAAAAAAGAAGTTTGGAAAAACCGAATGATTGAGAAACTGCTGGCCTGTGAGTGTCATTGTCTTGTCGGGGCCAACCGGAAAGGTGATGTCGCGCTTCTCCGCGCCGTCGTATTTCGCTTCGGGCAATGCCTTGATGTTGGCGAGAACCTTGTCGATGCGCGCTTTGAGTTGCGCAAACGTCGTCTCGGAATCGGGCATCGACGGCAATTCGGTCTGGGTAAATCGCGCACAGGCCTTGCCGGAAAAATCGCAGGCGAGCTGAATCTGCTTGGTGAAGTGATGCATCGCCGGATGCAGCCGCGCATTCAGCAACACGCCGGGCTCGATTTTCTTCTCCTCCGCGTAGGCCTCCGCCTTGTTCAGAATTGCGGATAACGCTGTAAGCTGGCGCACGAAAACCGGCGCTGAACCTTCGTAAAATGACATGGGAATTCCTTGTGATGCAGTCTGATTGAAGCTGGATCGCAGACGTGGGGAGCGGCGCGTCGAAGCGCAACCTCGCGCAACGCGTGAAGATGTGTTGACAATCAGCGCGGGCCGCCGCGCATTCGTGCCAGCAAATCTTCCGTCGGCCATGAATCCGCGGGCAGGCCGTATTTGATTTGCACGGTCTTTACCGCGATGCGGCTTTGCTGGCCCATGACGCCGTCGATTTTGCCGACATTGAATCCCTGCCGCGCCAGCAGTTGCTGCAACTCTTTGATCTGTTCGAACGGCAGTTGCACGACCGGCGTCGTCGGCTTGCGCATCGGCGCTGCGCCCGCGATGCGGGTCGCCAGATAGGCGGCCGTCGTTGCATAGATCAGCGAATTATTCCATTCCGTGTAAGCGGCGAAATTCGGGTACGCGAGAAACGCCGGACCGGTGCGGCCCATCGGCAGCAGCACCGATGTCGGCAGATCGTCCTTCGGCAGCGGCCGCCCGTCTGCGAGCGTCACGCCCATCTGCGACCATTGCGAGCGCGGCAGCTTGACGGTGAGATCGGCTTTCTCCCACGGCAAATTCGGCGGCACGCGGATTTCTTGCAGCCAAGGCTCGCCGCGCCGCCACTTCAGTCCCGTTCCGATGTAGTTCGCGGTGGAGCCGATCACGTCCGGCGCGCTGCGCAACATGTCGCGATGTCCGTCGCCGTCATAGTCCACGGCGTAGTTGAAATAATGTCCCGGCAGGAATTGGGTCTGTCCCAGTTCACCAGCCCAAGAGCCGATCATTTGCTCGGGCGACAGATCGCCGCGATCGACAATCTTTAATGCCGAAATGGTCTCGTCATGAAACATATGCGAGCGGCGGCAATCATAGGCGAGCGTCACCAATGAGCGCAGCGACGAGAGCTTGCCTTGAACGGCACCGAAATCGCTTTCCAGCGCCCAGAACGCCGCAATGACAGCGGGCGGAACGCCGTATTCCTTCTCGGCGCGCGCAAACGCTTGCGCATATTGCGCGATGAGTTGCTGTCCCTTGACGCGGCGTCCGTCGGAGGCCATGCGGCCCGAGAAGTCGGTGAAGATTTGTCCGAACACGCGCTGGCCGCGGTCGCGGTTGACGATGGACGGATCGTAAACCAGATACGGCGAAGCGCTGGCAATCGCGCGCTGCGACACGCCTTGCGCAGCCGCGTCCTGTTTAAGTTGCGCGAGGAATTTCTCGAAGCTCGTTCCCGCGCGGCAGGCTTGCTGCTGGGCGACGGCGGGGGCTGCGAATGCCGCAATACCGATCAGCAAGATGCCGGATAAAATAGGAAGTCGCCGCATTAGAATTTTCTCCGCAATATCATGGCTGGGCTTGGCCCGACCATCCATCTTAAAAAAACTACTGATCGATTTGCGCTGCGATGGATTGCCGGGTCAAGCCCGGCAATGACGAATCCGATGTTGTTTACAACTCCCGCGCACTGCTAAACGAAAACGATGAGACGCGCCTTGTATTCTCATCCAGGATCAAGGTGCGGGTCAACGGCGGCTCGGCGCGCTGACTGCAATTCTCGCGCTCGCATAACCTGCAATTGACGCCAATCGGCGTGCCTTGAATCTTTTCCAGATCGAGCCCGCTTGCATAAACAAGTTTCGAGGCGTGACGGATTTCACAGCCAAGGCCGATCGCGAAGCGCGGTTGCGGCTGCGGATGCGGCGCCACCGGGCGGCGCACCATCTGTGCGAT
>JBBRGE010000295.1:0-3572 GCA_038241045.1 Hyphomicrobiales bacterium
GACACCGATTGCCGAACTGGTTGGATACGGCACCACGTCGGACGCCTATCACATGACCGCCGGGCCTGAAGACGGCGACGGCGCGCGGCGTTCAATCGAAATTGCACTGCGTCAGGCGGGCATCTCGCCGATTGACGTGCAGCACCTCAACGCGCATGCGACCTCGACGCCGGTTGGCGACAATGGCGAATTGGCGGCGATCAAGGCCGTGTTCGGTACTGAAGGCCGCGTCGCTGTCAGCTCGACAAAATCCGCGACGGGTCATCTGCTCGGTGCGGCCGGTGGGCTTGAGGCGATTTTTTCGGTGCTGGCGCTGCGCGATCAAATTGCGCCCGCAACGCTTAATCTCGATTATCCAGACGCCGCTGCTGAGGGAATCGATCTCGTGCGCGGTGCGGCGCGCCCAATGGCGATAGAGCATGTGCTGTCGAACGGATTTGGATTCGGCGGCGTCAATGCAAGCGTGCTGTTTCGCGCCTGGTGATTTTTGGCGAGCGCCGAGGCGACCTTCGGCATACCCGCCACAGATCAAATCAGACCTGTCGCCGCCCGCCGAACTCACCTAAAGAGAGATCAAAATAGCGAGGCCGCGACATGACATCACCAGCGATCGACGAACGCAATGCCGACCAGGTTGCATACTGGAACGGCCAGGGCGGAAAGCACTGGACCGACCGCCAGCAGGTGCAGGACGCGGTGCTGATGCCGGTCTCCAAAGCTCTCATCGGCCGCGCCGCGATCAAACCCGGCGAACGCATCATCGACATCGGTTGCGGCTGCGGCGCGACGTCATTCGATCTGGCACAACTCACCGGCCCAGGTGGACACGTCACCGGCATCGATATTTCCACGCCGATGCTGACGCGCGCGCGCGAACTCGCACAGCCTGGAGCGCCGGTCGATTTCGTTCTCGCCGACGCCACCGTGTACGATTTCAAACCCGCAAGCGCGGATGTTTTGTTTTCGCGGTTCGGCGTGATGTTCTTTGCGCAGCCCGCGGTTTCATTTGCGAATATGCGCAAGGCACTGCGCCCGAACGGACGGTTGGTTTTCGCGTGCTGGCGCACGCCGCGCGACAACCCGTTTCTGATGCTGGCGCTGCAGGAAGCTTACAAGCACGTCCCCAAACTTCCCGAACTCGCGCCTGACGATCCGGGTCCGTTTTCGTTTGCAAACGAAGACCGCGTGAAGAAAACTCTGGGCGATGCAGGGTTCGCATCGATCGCGATGGAAAGAGCCGACCTCAAGCTCGATGTCGCAATCGGCAAAGGTCTCGACGCGGCACTCGAATCGGTGCTTGCGATCGGTCCTGCAAGCCGCGCGTTGCAGGATCAACCTCCCGATCTTGTTGCGGCTGCGACCCGGTCCATCCGTACTGCGCTGGCAGCCCAATTGAATGGTAACGAAGTGCCGCTCGGCGGATCGATCTGGATCGTCACCGCCTCCAATGTCTGAACGATCCGGGCATGAACCGAGTTGCGAAGTCATATCGGGCGTCGCCACCGCACTGCAACCATCTTCCGCCAAATCAGAAAACGACATGGAACTGCTCGATCCATCGCCGATTAAGTAAGGGCGACAAGAGGACATGCGATTGCGCAGAATTATTCCGAACGTTCGGCGAATAAGGTCGCGAGCGTGATGAAGAAGCGAAAAAAAAGCACATTGCGCAGCGGAAGATCGGGTAAGAAGGTGACGAGTCGCAAGCAGGTCATCGCGATAGGTCTCTCCGAAGCCGCCGGGAAGGAAAGAAAATGCCTGCCAAAAAATCCATTCGCAAAACCAGAAAATCAAAAAGCAGGACATCCTGACGCGTGCAAATCCGCCGGCGACTGGTTTTTTTCATCGAAGGTTATGAGCCGAAAGGTGCCGACGGTTTTCACGGCCTGTTTAGGCGCGAGTGGAATCGCTTTCGCAAGAATTGGGGCATTGCGGGCAAGGTTCACGACCTGGATCTCGATTCCAGCGACATTGCGAGCTGGGACATTGAAACATCCGGTCCGAACTGGGACGTTTCCACGCGCTACGAGTTTTTGAGACTCGAACCGCAGATCAGGAAAAATCTGGCCCAGCCGATGTGGCGGCAGCTTGCGCGCACGATCCGCTGGATGGCAGATGACTTTGCGACGGGCTCATTGTGGCGCGTGTATCGCGCGTCGTGGCGCATGGGCGTGCTTCTCAGCTATTCGCAAGTCCTGCTTCTGTTCTGGTTCGGCGTGGCAATAGCCGGCGGCTGGTTCGCCGCGCGTGCGACCGGATTGGCGGGAATTTCCGCAGTCGCTTTCGGTGCAGCAGCTGCTCTCGGCATTTTCGTGCTGCTGCGTTTCGTCGCCGACGCGATGTTCGTCAATCAGCTGAACAATTGCTGGCCTTATTTGCGGGAGTTTGCCCGCGGCAAGCCGACCGACTTCGACAGGTCTGTCGACGTTCTGGCGCAGCGGTTGGTGACCGCTACGAATGACGGCGACGCCGATGAAATTCTGTTGGTCGGGCACAGCGCAGGTGCGATGCTCGCCTTGGCGACGTTGAAGCGAGCGCTGGACATGGATCCCGATCTCGGCATCCGGCGGCCAAACGTTGCATTGGTCACGGTCGGATCGATCATGCCACTATTTGCGATGCATCCCGCTGCTTCAAGGCTGCGCGACACCATCAAGGCGATCTCGACCGAGCCGACGGTGTTGTGGGCCGACTGTCAGTCCAGTGGGGATTTCATGAACTTCAGCGGCTGCGATCCTGTCGCCGGTGTCGGCATCGAGAGCAGTATGCAGCGATGCAATCCCGTGATCTGGCAAATCCCATTCCGGGAGATGATCTTCGCCAAAACATTCAAGCGGATGCGTTTCAACTACTGGCGCAAGCATTATCAATATATCATGTCGAACGAACGTCGCGCTGCTTACGACTATTTCATGTTCGTCTGCGGCCCTGCCCCGTTTTCGGTATGGGCCGCGCAGGACAACATCACTGAGGCGCTAGCACCGGATGGCTCCTATCGCGTGCCGGAATTGAAGGCCGCCGAATAGATGCGCCGGGACGGCGATTTCATGAACGCTATTCGTTGTAGTTGAAATATTTGAAACCGTGCTGCTTAACCAGTTCGTCGCGCTGCGCCTCTTTCAAATCTTCCTGCATCATTTCCTTGACCATGTCGGCGAACGACGTGGTGGGCTTCCAGCCGAGCTTCTGAAATGCCTTTGTGGGATCGCCCAGCAGTGTCTCGACTTCGGCCGGACGGAAATAACGCTGATCGACTTCAACAAGACAACGCCCTGTCGCTGCGTCGTAGCCTTTTTCCGCGACGCCCTCGCCTTCCCAGCGCAGCGCGATGTCGACTTCCTTCGCCGCAATCTCGACGAACTGCCGGACGGAGTGTTGCTTGCCGGTGGCGATCACGAAATCTTCCGGCGTGTCCTGCTGAAGCATCCTCCACTGCATCTCGACATAGTCACGTGCGTGACCCCAGTCGCGCAGCGCGTTGAGATTTCCAAGATAAAGCTTGTCCTGTAATCCCAGCTTGATGCGCGCCATTGCCCGCGTAATTTTGCGTGTCACGAAGGTCTCACCGCGCA
>JBBRGE010000296.1:0-3540 GCA_038241045.1 Hyphomicrobiales bacterium
TAGGCACGCCGAAAAATGGACGGGAGGCCGCGCGCAGCGGCGACATGAACGCGCTGACGAAAATCTACAGCGCACATCTAAAGACGCCGCAGGCCAAAGAGGAAATGGACGAACTCGCCTCACTGGTGATGAAGGCCGGACCGGTCTGCATTCTCTGCTACGAGCGCGATCACAAGGATTGCCATCGCAAATTCATCGCCGAAATCATCGAAGACCGCGAAGGCGTGAAGATAGAGAACCTTGTTGCCTCTCAACTTTAATTCCTAACTTCACGAATAAATCTTTCGGCTCGTTCACGTCGCGTTCTCTTTCGCTCGCTGGACGGACTGCTCGACCCCCGCTCTAATCCATCAGTATTTTTGCGTAAGTATTTGTACGGGGGCTCGGGGGCTCCATGCGTTGCGTTGGAATGATCCGCGCCGTGTGCGTAACCGCCGCCATTCTTTTGGCTTGCGGCAGATTTCCAGCTATTGCCGATCCGCTTCTCGACGATATTCCGCCGTCCGGCGAACTTAGCCGCGGGGCGAACCCCGAAAAATTCCTCTACTTCAGCGGCTTCGATCTTTGGCGCAACGGTAGCACCTTCTATGGTGGCGCGCAGTGGGCGCCCGGCGGCCTCAACAACGACGGCTTCACGCTGAAAATCTTATTGGCCGAGGGCAGCTATCGCTATCTATCCGGCGCTAGCGATATTCGCGGCACGTATCTGCTGGGCTCCATCATGCCCGGCTGGCGGATCAAGCGCGGCGATCTGGAAATCAAGGTGTTCGCCGGTCTCGATTTGCAGAACCATCGGCTGTCACCGGATGATTTCTCCAATAGCTTGCGCGGAAATCACGCCGGACTGCGGGTCAGCGCAGACGTATGGTGGGAGCCGACCCGCGCGATGATGCTGGCATCGTCGATTTCAGGCTCGACTATCGGCAACAGCTTTGGCGTCCGCGGCGCGGCTGGCTGGCGATTGATGGATCGCTTCTGGGCGGGACCGGAAGTCGAGACATCTGGCGATGACGTCTATCGCCAATACAGGATCGGCGCGCATGTGACGTCGTTCAAGACCGGTGAATTCGAGTGGGCGCTCGGCGCGGGCTACGTCGAAGACAACAGCCACCGCTCGGGTGCCTATGGGCGTCTCAGCATTTTGACGCGCCGGTAAAGCTCAGCCCTTAAAGCTTCAACCCTTGGCGTCGCAGGCCCAGGCCCGGATCACGCATTCCTTGCCGCCGAAATCGTAGCATTTTTTCATAGCGGCATTCAGCGTGTTAGAGATGCGCGAGGCAACGGCGTAACCGTGGGCGCCGCAAGGATTGGCCATGTCGAGCGACAGCGCCGCACAGGCGCGTTTCATGACGACGGCCTCGCAGGTGCCTTTACATTGCTTGAGAGCTGCCGCACGCGCGGCATCCTCCGCCGGATAATCATAGGCCTGACCGTAGGCGCCGCATTTGCCGACGGCGAGCGCGCCGGCGGCATTCGCGGAATTTGAAAGCTGCGTCAGGGCAAAAGCAAAAATTGAAATGGATACGAACAGCGCGCGGCAATACGCGGCGTTGAAAACGGTCAAAGTCCCCTCCCCAGAGGTCGTGAGGACGGAAATCTACCCGACAGGACGTTTCAACTTGGTGAACGCAAGTTAAGCGCGGCGCGCATCGGCCAACATTTCGAGTGTGTCGATATCCAGAAACGCGCTTTTGCCCTCGACTTCGACTTCCGCAACCGCCTCGGCATGCTGGGCAATCAGATGCCGCGCCCCGATATCGCCGTCGAGCGCCATCAATTCAGGGAAGAAACGGCGTGACCACAACACGGGGTTGCCGCGCCGCCCGTCGGCCACCGGCACCACGATCAGCGACCCGCGGTCCGGCGCGAAGGCCTCCACCAGCCGGTCGATGAGTTTGGCATCGATCAGCGGCATGTCGCCGAGGCAGACGATCGCGCCTTCGGCAGATAACGGCACGGCCGCAACAGCCTCCTTTACCGACGTCGCAAGGCCATCGGCGAAGTGAAGATTGGTCACGAATGTCACGTCGAGGCCTTTGAGGGCTGCGGCGACCTCGACGCTCTGGTGACCTGTGACAACAATTACAGGCGACGCCTTGGATGCCAGCGCCTGTTCGGCGACAATCCGCACTAGCTTCTTGCCATTCAACTCGGCGAGCAGCTTATTCGGCCCGCCCATCCGGGTCGAGCGTCCGGCGGCGAGGATCACTGCCGCAACATTGCGATTGCCATCGGCCTCAACCGGCACGCGCGGCTGCGGCCGTGTCACGATTTCCATCAGCAGACCGCCAACTCCCATGCCGGTGACATCGGCGCGCGTGACTTCAAGACCTGCCAGCAGTCTCATCAGCACCCAATCAAAACCGTTTTCCTTCGGCGACCGCGCGCAACCCGGCGCCCCCAACACCGACTTGCCGTTAACACTGCCGAGCAGCATGAGGTTGCCCGGATCCACCGGCATGCCGAAATGTTCGACGATGCCGCCGATCTGTTCGATGGCAGCGGGAATCACGTCGCGGCGGTCGGCGATCGCGGATGCGCCGAACACCAGAACCAGTTCAGCACCGAGCGCGAGCAACTCCTCGATTGCAGGTGCAAGTGCATCTTTGTCATGCGCGATCCGCCGTTCAGCAATGATGTTCGCCCCGGTAGGCGCGAGCCGTTCAGCCGTGACCTTCAACGTCTTGTCGATCACCTTCGGCGCAAGACCCGGCAAAACCGTCGAAACGACACCAACGTGCCTGATCTTGAAAGGCGCAACACGCATGCGACCGGTTCTTGCTGCGTCAACTGCAGCATCGCGCAATTTTGCTTCAACGCCGAAAGGAATGATCTTCACTGTCGCAATCATTTCGCCGGCGACGACCGGCTTGAAGGCGGCGAGCGTTGCGAACGTTATCGCTTCGTCAATCCGGTTGATGCGATCCACGGCAGCGCGATCCACCACCAGAATGCCTGCCTGCGCCGCGAAAAGATTCGAGCGGCCGGTGAATGCGCTTTCCGCATTGACGCCGTCGCCCGCGATTGCGTCTGCAATGCTGCCCGCGGCCTCATCTTCGGACACATCGCCTGCATCGAGCCGCGCAACGACGATCTCGGAAACGCCCGCCTGTTTGAGCGCTTCGACTTCCGTTCCGCCGATTAAAGTGCCCTTCTTCAGGACGAGGCCATTCTGGCGAATGGCGTGAACCGTGACGCCACCGACCGCATCGTCAGGCGTGACAGGGCCGAATTTCATGCCGCTGACTTCGTCTTCAGCGGTGCATCGGCGGGAAGCCGCAACCGCGCCGGGATTTCCGCCATGATGGCGACCGCAATTTCAGACGGCGAGATTGCACCGATGTTCAACCCGATGGGTGCATGAATGCGCGCGAGCTGTTGCTCCGTCGCGCCTTGCGCCTTCAGTCGTTCGAGGCGTTTGCCATGCGTCTTTCGCGAACCAAGTGCACCGATATAGAAACAATCGCGCGCTAGTGCGTGCAGCAACGCGGGATCGTCGATTTTCGGATCGTGGGTCAGCGCCACGAAAGCAGTATATCG
>JBBRGE010000297.1:0-3527 GCA_038241045.1 Hyphomicrobiales bacterium
TTTGGTGGCCGGTGCTCAATCGGTGCACAACGCGACAGCCGACGGCGATACCCGAACCCTGACGTTCCATCATACACATGCCGACGAAGACCTCACCGTTACCTTCAAGCGGAATGGCCGCTATGACGAAGGCGCGCTGAAGAAACTCAATCACCTCCTCCGCGACTGGCGAAGCCAGGACGAGACCACGATGGATCGGCGATTGTTCGACATCGTCTGGGAAGTTTATCGCGACGTCGACGGCAAGCAGCCGATCCAGATCATCTCCGCCTATCGCTCTCCTGCCACCAACGCCATGCTCCGACGCCGCTCCTCGGGTGTCGCGCGTTTTAGCCAGCATATGCAGGGCCACGCGATGGATTTCTTCATTCCCGGTATTCCGCTTGAGCAAATTCGCTTCGCCGGTCTGCGATTGCAGCGCGGCGGCGTCGGGTTCTATCCGACTTCGGGTTCGCCTTTCGTACATCTCGATGTTGGCAGTATCCGCCACTGGCCGCGCATGAATCACGACCAGCTCGCGAAGGTTTTCCCCGACGGTCGCACCGTTCATGTGCCGTCCGATGGCAAGCCGCTGACCGGCTATCAGTTAGCGCTCGCCGATATTGAAAAGCGCGGCGATGGGACCCAAGAGCCGAGCAAGCCGTCAGGCCTTCTCGCGGGGCTATTATTTCACAAGCATGCCGACGATGAGGAAGAAGCCGCGCCTTTGGCCTCAAAGCCTGGTCTGAAGGCCAGGACGATTGCTGCGGTTGAAGCCGTCGCAGCGAAATCGGAAAAAATTGCTGAAGCGATTCCTTTGCCGCGCGCCAAGCCCGCGGCCGCTTATCAGGTTGCGTCAGCCGAATCGCAAACCCTCGTCGCAAAGCCCTCGAAGCCGGCTTCCGAAAGCCAAACTAATTCACCGCTCAACGTCATCAATGCCCGCGGTTTTTGGGACAACGAGATCGCGAAACCTTCAACGCCAGCACAAACTGCGACACAAAAGGCGCGTGCCGTCTTCGTCGCATCCGCCGATCCGCAGCAATCCGTGACTGTCGGATCGAATGTCGCTGACGCGCTTGCTTATGCGCCCCTCGCTCCGCCTGTCGATCGCAGCCAGATCGTTGCATCGACCGGTCCAGTTGGTCGCGGCATCGCGGTTTCCGATGCTACCGCAAACGCGCCGGCAAAGATTCTCCGCCTCGCCTCCTCGCAAATGAGCGAACTGTGGTTGCGCGCGATGATCCTCACACCAAGCGCCAGCCGGTCACTATCGGCAGCAATTCTCGGCGATCAGGACATGACCGTGATGCGAGCCCATTTCGTTAAACCGAAAATGTCGGTGGCGATGACATTCTCCGATGACCCGCAGATGGGAATGGTCTGCGAACGATTTACCGGATCGGCAGTCGTGATGCTGCAAACGACGCCGTTCGGAATGCGGACCGCCGCACTGCGCTAGGCGCACGCAGACAATCGGTCAGTTCAACATTCCCAACGCCTGCATATAGGTTTCCAAGATCGTTTCCTGTTCCTGACGCTCATTTGCATCCTGCTTGCGCAGACGCACGATCGTCCTCAAAGCCTTGACGTCGAAACCGTTGCCCTTGGCTTCGCCATAGACGTCTCGGATATCGTCCGAAATGGTTTTCTTTTCCTCTTCGAGCTTCTCGATGCGCGTGATGATGGCCTTGAGCTGATCTTTCGCGAAACGGTGGGCGGTTTCTTCCTTGGCGGCAGCCGCGGTGGCCATCGGATACTCCTGAACTTATCGTGAAACGGATTGGCGGCATGACTTTTAGACACGCCGTCCGCAAGATACCCTCAAGAGTAGCCCCGTTGGCGTCAAGGCAGACGCATCGATCATCCACAGTGACCACAGGACAAACAAAAATCGGCGCTTATGCGCCGATTTGCCTTGCACAACGGATGGCAACGTTAGTGTCCCGCGTGGCTCTTTTTGAGTGCCGCGGCCTGCTCAGGCGTCGCTTCGCTTTGATGCTTTGCCTTCCACGCCTCATACGGCATGCCATAAACCGCCGCGCGACTTTCATCCTTGCTCAGTGCAAAGCCCTTTTCATCGGCGGCGTCCTTGAGCCAGTTTGACAGGCAGTTGCGGCAGAAGCCGGCAAGATTCATCATGTCGATATTCTGCACGTCGGTGCGGCCGCGCAAATGCTCGACGAGGCGGCGAAAGACAGCCGCTTCCAGTTCCGTTTGGGTCTTGTCGTCGATGCTCATGTCCGATCTCTCGAAGTTGTTACGACGCTAAATGAAGTCATTAACATGGGATTGCGTCACATAATCTGCCACATCGTCCGTCAAATTCCGCATAGATGACACACAACCGGTTCAGATCGCGTGATTTCGGTGCGATGGACCGTTGACACCAACGCCGATGTTACGCGAAATCAGCAATTAGTTGATACATCTTGATTAAATGACAGTCTTCGATTTCAGCCCACGCCGCGCATCGTTTCGCTGCCCCCTCCTCGCCAGCCTGACCGGGCTCGTGGCGATGGTGGTGCTATGCGCTTGGAGCAATCCGGCCGCCGCGGATTTCCGCCTCTGTAACAATTCATCGAGCCGTGTCGGAATCGCGCTCGGCTACAAAGATAACGAAGGCTGGGTCACCGAGGGCTGGTGGAACGTCTCCTCGCGCAGTTGCGAGACGCTTTTGCGCGGAACGCTGGTTGCCCGTTATTATTATATTTATGCAATCGACTACGATCGCGGAGGCGAATGGTCCGGTCAGGCCTTCATGTGTTCGCGCGACAAGGAATTCACCATCAAGGGCACCGACGATTGTCTGGCGCGTGGTTTCGACCGCACCGGGTATTTCGAAGTCGATACCGGCGAGCAACGCGCGTGGACGGTGCAATTGACCGAAACCGGCGAACAGAATCCGAAGTCATCGCCGGGCCTTCCCGGGTTGCCGAATGCACCGGGAACGACGCAACCCGGTCCGAAACTTCCCGGCGGAGTGCCGGACAGTAAGCAATGAGGCGCCTTCGCCGTATCAAAATTTTAGCCACGCTCGGGCCGGTCTCGTCGGACAGCGCGACGATCCGCAAATTGTTCGAGGCTGGCGCGGATGTCTTCCGCATCAATATGAGCCACACGTCGCACGACAAGATGCGCGAACTCGTTGCGACGATCCGCAATGTCGAGGGCAGCTATGGGCGCCCCATCGGCATTCTCGTCGATCTGCAGGGACCCAAGCTCCGATTGGGCGCATTCGCGGAAGGCTCGGCCCAACTCAGCAACGGTGAAACTTTTACGCTCGACTCAGATCCAGCGCCCGGCGACAGGACGCGCGTCCATCTTCCGCATCCGGAAATTCTTCAGGCGCTGCGGCCCGGCCATGCGCTTTTGATCGACGACGGCAAACTGCGTCTGATCGCGGAGGAGACCTCGCCCGAATATGCGCGCTTACGCGTCGTGACTGGCGGCAAGATGTCCGACCGCAAAGGCGTCAGCCTGCCGGATACGGATTTGCCGATGTCGGCAATGACGGCAAAAGATCGTTCCGATCTGGAAGCAGCCCT
>JBBRGE010000298.1:0-3518 GCA_038241045.1 Hyphomicrobiales bacterium
TCGTCCAGCCGCTGCTTCAGCTCGCCCTTGATGCCCTGAATGGACTGGATGAGCGTGGGGCGGGGCGTGACGTAATGGGAATTCGCGTAGACCTTCACGAATTCGAGCTCTTGGGTTTTCTTGCCGGTGAGAGGATCGAACTCCGCGATGGTCTCGATCTCGTCGCCGAAAAAGCCGATGCGCCAGGCGCGATCTTCGTAATGGGCGGGGAAGAGTTCGATCGTGTCGCCGCGCACACGGAAGACGCCGCGCGAGAAGTCGCCGCCGGAGCGCTTGTATTGCAGGGCGACAAGGTCGGCGATGAGCTGGCGCTGGTCGATGCGCTCGCCCAGTTTCATGGAGAAGGTCATTGCGGTGTAGGTTTCCACCGAGCCGATGCCGTAGATGCAGGACACGGAGGCGACGATGATGACGTCATCACGCTCCAGCAGCGCGCGCGTGGCCGAATGGCGCATGCGGTCGATCTGCTCGTTGATCGATGAATCTTTCTCGATGTAGGTGTCGGTGCGCGGCACGTAGGCTTCGGGCTGGTAGTAATCGTAATAGGAAACGAAATACTCCACCGCATTGTCGGGGAAGAAACTCTTGAACTCACCGTAGAGTTGCGCTGCCAGCGTCTTGTTCGGCGCAAGAATAATCGCGGGACGTTGCGTCGCCTCGATCACCTGAGCCATCGTGTAAGTCTTGCCCGAACCCGTGACGCCGAGCAGCACCTGCGTGCGGTCGTTACGATTGATGCCTTCGACCAATTCCTTGATCGCGGTCGGCTGGTCGCCTCTCGGCTCATACTCGGATTTGATCTCGAAGCGCACGCCGCCTTCGGATTTATCGGGACGGGGCGGACGATGCGGCGCCCACACTTTAATCTCACCGTTCTCGCCGCGAAATTCGGGGCGGCCGTCGCGCATGAGATTGTCCAGCGCATCGGCGGTGGCCTGCACGCCGAGCGCCTCCATTTTGTTGCGCGGCGGGCGCGCCATCGCGGCGGCATCTTCTTCTTCAGTGGTCCAGCCGAGTTGCTTAGCCAATTCCGGATCGAGCGCCGGGATCGTGGCACTCGTGTTGTAATTGGCTTGCGGCGCTTCCTCGAAAGCCGAAAGGTTGTCGCTTAGGCGCGCGCCCGCAGGCTGCGGGTTGGACCGCAAAGGCGTGGAGCGCGGATCGCCTTCGTTGAAATCTTTCGGTGTTGACGTGCGCGAACGATGGATCGCGGCTTCGCCTCCCGAGCGCCGGTCTTTCGAATTATCCGGCGGCGGCTGCAAACCGGTGGAGGAACCAAGCCCGCTCTCGCCGCGATTGATCGCGGGATTCAAAATGTCGGCAAGAGCCGGCGCCATCGGCTGCACATCGGGACGATGAGCTTTCGATTTCGGAGTTTTGAGCGGTTTCTTCGGAGCGCCGGGATTCTTCGCCATGGCGGGAATATGGGGATTTTCGGCATGCGAGAAAAGGGTTCTGGACGATTTTCAGGAACAGGCCGCGCCGTTGTCCCTCAGGCAGTGGCGGCATTTGCCGGGCGCAATCGCTTCAATTGCGCGGGCAAATGGAAGTCGATCCAGCTGCGGATCGCGTCTTGATTGCGATGGTAATACAGCCCAAGGCCGATGATGGCGACGCCGATCAATGACAGGGAGAACGGAAACAGCAGCGAATCCTTGAAAACCTTGTCCGCCAGATCGCCGAGATAGAGCGCAATGCCGATGGTGCCGAACACCGCGAAGACGCGGCGACCGAGAAACACCGCGAGCAACAGGAACCCGACATTCATTCCGCAATAAACGGCTTTTTGTAGTGCGGTGCCACCGGATGTCGCGGAGATGCCACCCCAAAAGGTCATCACGCCAAAAAGATAAAGCCAGAATGCAAAATCGCCGGTGCGTTGCCGTGCATTGACGATCACCGCCGTGATGATGACGCCGAGCCCGAACCAGATCGAAACTTTGCGGGACATCTCGACCTTGCTGCTATCGTTTATCCACGGAACGATATCCAGCGACATGAACCACAAGGCGAAGGCCGCGATGAGCACGATGAAGGGAAAACGATAGAAGCGCAGCGCAAGCGCTGCGGCTGCAATCGCGGCGATCTCCATGAAGATCCAGCTGCCTTTGATCCAGACGTATAAATCGCGAACCTCGCCAGGCTTGCCGAATTTACTCCAAAGGCCGAGTGCATCCTGCACGCCGTATACCGCCAGCGGTGCCATCGAGGCGGCAACCGCGATCAGCAATCCGCCCGGCGTCCGGAGATTCTTGACGGTCCAAAGATAATTGCCCGCCCACGCAAAGCCGACTGCATATGTCAGCGCGATCGCGGCGAGAATCCACCCGCCCATTTGCGAAAACGCCAGCGTGGTGAAAAGCCCCATTGCGCCGATGACGATCAGCGCCCCCGCATACCAGAGCATATGCACTGCATCGAATTTAGGCCCTGTGGATGCGTCAGCCGGACGTTGTGCCAAAAATCCTATCAGTTTCTCAAATTGCGCATCGGTGATGACGCCAGCGACGACCGCTGCGCGCAAATCTTCGCCAGAATATCGCATGACATGCTCCATTGGCCCGATGTACGCAGGCCAATGGCAATCTGTCTTATCGGCTCATGAAAAGGTTCAACGAAAATGCGACGCAGGGTAGGGCCTGCCGTTTGTCCACGGCTTTCTACGAGGCTACAGCGTGCGCGCAGCGTTGCCCTTGAATAGAATTGGGCCGGTCGGCCGCCCGATCGGCGATCCGCCTTCCGGCTCCAGTGTGATTTCGAACAATTGATTCGAGATGGTTTCGGGCAGTTGATCGAATTCGAGCTGTAAGGTTGTGGATTTTCCCGTGAGCCCGATCGGTTTTGGACCGATGGCACGATCCCACAATGTCCAGACCTGCAGTGCCTTGCCCGGCGGCACGTCGATATTTTTTAGCGGAATAAGTTCGACGCGGCCATTGGCAAATGCATTGACCACGGCACCTGCTTCCTTGGTCGTGTCGTTCACAAGCACCGCGACATAGACGGGTTTGCTTTGCGCCAGCGCGATCAAATCGCGGCGCAATTCTTTCGACGTCGCCAATGCGCCAATCGCGATGACCGCAAACAGCATTGCCGCGAGGCTGCCCGCCAAGCCTGTCACACGCCAGAAACCGAGATTGTCCCATAAGGTCGCGCCGAGCACGGCATTGCGCATTCCGGGCAATGACGAATTGACTTCTTTCTTCGTCGTGGCGGCGATGCGCTGCCACAGCGCCGCCGAAGGCATTACGGGTTCAACGCTCGCATCGAAATCGGAAAGCCGTAAGCGCCAACTCTCAACCGAAGCAGAAAATGCGGCGTCAGCCGCGATGCGCTTTTCGGCGATAGCCATCTCGGCGGGTTCAAGCAATCCCATCACGAAGTCGGCCGCCATATCGTCGCGCTCGTCATGCATGCTCATCCCATGCACTCCTGAAGCGACATCAGACTGCGGCGAACCCAGCTTTTCACGGTGCCGAGCGGCACCTTGAGCCGGTCCGCCAGTTCTCCGTGACTCA
>JBBRGE010000299.1:0-3503 GCA_038241045.1 Hyphomicrobiales bacterium
AACATGCTCTGCGTCCACAGCGTGATCTTGCGATAGCCGCACGCACGCGCAAACGTGATGCATTCATCGACCAGTTGTTTGCCCAGACCGAGACCGCGGCCCGCCGGATCGACAATCAGAAGACGCAACTTGGCGACGTCCGCGGATTGTTTGACAAGAAAAACAGAGCCTACTTGTCGGCCTTCCATTTCGGCGATCCAGCAGCGCTCGCGCGCCGGATCGAAGTCTTTAAGAAATTGCGCAACGATCTCGGCAACCATTGCTTCGAATGAAATGTCCCAGCCGAATTCCTTCGCGTACAGCATCCCATGCTGTTGCACGACCCAGCCCATGTCGCCGGGCACGTGAGTGCGCAACGCGACGTTGGGACGAGCAGCGTTACCGCTTATGAGATTTTCAATCGTCGCCATTGCGCCGATCAGGTTCACGCTATCTCCGGCGCTGAGTTTGGAGAGCAAGCGTCCAACATTGTCATTCGAACTTTTATTCAATCGGCCAAACGCCGCGTGGCCCTTCTGTGTCAACACGAGTCCGTATTGTCGGCGATCGGACGGGACAGGCTTTCGCGTCACCAAACTCTTTTTGATGAATGTCTGAACGATACGACTGAAGTATCCGGGATCGAGGCCGAGGTCGTCACCGATGACTTTTGCCGTTGCCCCGTCGCGGTTTGCCAGCTCGAAAAGCACGCGAGCTTCCGTGAGAGAAAACGGACTTTCGAGGAGATGCCGTTCGAGGATGCCAAATTCGCGTGTGTAGAAGCGATTGAAGCGCCTGATAGCGGCAATTCGTGAATCGCAAGCTGATTGGTCGTCCACTGCCGAGCACCTCGTCCCGAAAGTTTGTCCGGGACGACATTCGCAAAATGCTTGACGGAGTCAACTATTATTAGGCGGCGACGAAAATCCTGGTTCGCAACACCGCGCGACCGGTCCTGCCGAGTTTTGAGATCAACTTCGCTTCGGCGCGCCGTGCGGCGGGTAAATATCCACCGAGACGCTCATAGTGATCGCGGCCGATCAACAGGCCTTGATCCAGCGACGGACCGGAAATAAACCGTGTCAGCAACTGCAAGCGATGAAGGATTTTTGTGTCTTCGTGAGGCGAACGCGCATAACGAAAAACGCCTGCGCGTTGGCGTCCGCTGGTTGAGACACCTTGCATAAATTGCGCGGCTTCATCGATCCAGCCCGAATCCAGCACAGCGCCTGCAGGCAGGAACATGAGCCAGGGCGAGCGCGTCTGGCGCGCTCCTGCGGCGAGCGCTGCCGCGCGCGGCCCGTCAAATTTCAGATATTGGCATCCGGCAAAATCGGCGACGCGCTCTATGATGTCGGAGCCCGGCCGATCGACGAGCACGACATCTCTCACGATCCCAGCTGCAGCGCCCGGCACCAGCGCGGCGAGGGTGGCCACGACCGGTTGTTCGATGCCTTGCGTGGGTATGACGACACTGATCATGAGCGTCTGCTTCGTTGCTTCGCCTGAAAGGCGGATCGTTATCACCTTGTCACAATCAGAACACCCCTTCGAATGCAGCTTTTTACAGCAGACATCGCGTTGTCGGCCTCCGCCATGAGCGGTGCTCACCTGCAGCCACCCTGACCTGCGGCGACAAGGCATCTTTTTAGTTCTTGTTTTGTTCTTATCGAGTGTTATGTTTGCTCCATGAGTCGAGCATCAAATGCCCTCAAGCACCCGCCGGTCACGGCGCCCTCCGAACCGGCGGGTGCGCCCCTTCCAATCGAGCAAATCGAAGCCGCAATCGGCCGGCAGCGCCGCAGGGGCCGTGGCGCGCAATCGAACGCCAGCGGACGATTTGAGGCTGAAGCGCGGGTCGCTTTCGACGACGGCTGGCAAAGTCTCGAGGAGCTTCCACCGTTCAAGACCAGCGTTGCGATCGATACTGCCCGCAAGGTCATCACCCGCAACGATTCCCCCGACATCGGGTTTGACCGATCCATCAATCCGTATCGCGGCTGCGAGCATGGCTGCGTCTATTGTTTCGCGCGCCCGACCCACGCTTTTCTCGGTCTTTCGCCGGGGCTGGATTTCGAGACGAAATTGTTCGCCAAGCCCGACGCGCCGCAATTACTTGAGAAGGAATTGGCGGCTGCGGGTTATGAGCCGCGCATGATCGCCATCGGCACCAATACCGATCCGTATCAGCCGATCGAGCGTGAGCGCAAAATCATGCGCGGGATTCTCGAAGTGCTTGAGAAGACCTCGCATCCGGTCGGCATCGTCACCAAGTCGGCGCTGGTCACGCGCGACATCGATATTTTGGCGCGCATGGCGAAGCGAAATCTTGCAAAGGTTGCCATTTCGGTGACGACGCTGGACGCGAAACTCGCACGCAGCATGGAGCCGCGCGCATCGACGCCACTGAGGCGACTTGAAGCATTGAAGCAACTGGCCGAAGCGGGAATTCCAACGACGGTGATGGTCGCGCCCGTTATTCCCGCGCTTAACGATGCCGAAATGGAGCGCATCTTGGATGCCGCCGCTCATGCGGGCGTCAAGGAAGCGAGTTACGTGTTGCTTCGATTGCCGCTCGAAGTCCGCGATCTGTTTCGCGAATGGCTGATGGCGAATTATCCCGATCGATATCGGCATGTTTTCACGCTGATCCGCGACATGCGCGACGGTCGGGATTACGATTCCCAATGGGGAACCCGCATGAAGGGGACCGGTCCGATGGCCTGGATGATCGGACGGCGGTTTGAGATTGCCTGCGAGAAACTGGGCCTTAACAAGCGGCGCTCGAAGCTGACGACCGACCATTTCGCGCGTCCTCAGCGCCCCAACGAACAGTTCAGTCTTTTTTAGAACGGGTTGAATTGCGGGCGCGGGGAAATTTTCGCGCTTGCCGCGAGGCGTGAATCACAGCAGCGTTCCGGCATGAGCCGGGACAAACCAGCCGCGAATTCGGATTATAAAAGCGCCGGCCGCGTTATTGCGGTCGCGCCGACATTCAGGCGTGAACGCGCCTTGATGAAGCGCGGAATCTGGCCGGTGGCAGGTTGCGACGAGGTGGGCAGGGGTCCGCTCGCGGGACCGGTGGTCGCCGCAGCGGTCATTCTCGATCCCAAGCGCATTCCAAAAGGAATGGACGATTCCAAACGGCTCACTCGCAAGCGGCGAGAGGAGTTGTTCGAGGAAATCTGCGCCACCTCGCTCGTCTCCGTTGCGATAGCGCCGCCATTCCGGATCGACCGTGACAATATTTTGCGCGCATCGCTGTGGGCACTCGCGCGCGCCGTGAATGGATTGCCGGAAAACCCGAGGCATGTGTTCGTAGATGGACGCGACAAGATCGAAGTCTCGGGAGAATGCGCGGCAGTCATCGGTGGAGACGGTATAGTGCTGTCGATTGCGGCGGCCTCCATCGTCGCGAAGGTCTCACGCGACAGGTTAATGTGCCGCCTGGCGCGCGATTGTCCGGGCTACGGTTTCGAGTCTCATATGGGTTATGGCGTGCCGGCGCATCTGGACGCGCTG
Organism: Hyphomicrobiales bacterium; assembly: GCA_038241045.1. Classification (GTDB taxonomy): domain Bacteria; phylum Pseudomonadota; class Alphaproteobacteria; order Rhizobiales; family Xanthobacteraceae; genus Afipia. Next base: position 3,502 of record JBBRGE010000299.1, read on the forward strand.
GA